>CBFDBV010000086.1:0-13037 GCA_965603135.1 uncultured bacterium | reverse complement strand
GAGGCCGGTAAACAACCGGACGAAGCGTGAGGGCGTAGTCGTTAGTCGGTTGTCGGAAGTCGGAAGGAGGACCGCCTTGATCGCATCCCAGTACTACTTCCCGACGCTTCGAGATGCCCCCGCCAACGCGGAGATCCCCAGCCACCGGCTCTTGCTGCGCGGCGGCTTCATCCGGCCGGTGGCGGCGGGGGCCTTCTCGTTCCTGCCCCTGGGCCTGCGGTCGCTGCGCAAGATCGAGGAGATCGTGCGCGAGGAGATGAACGCCTCCGGCGCGGTCGAGGTACTGCTGCCTGTGCTCAGCCCCAGGGAACTCTGGGAGCGCACCGGCCGCTGGGACACCTTCCAGCCCGAACCGCTGCGCGTGCAGGACCGAGGTGGGCGCTGGTTCTGCCTGGGGCCCACCCATGAGGAGGTCATCACCGACCTGGTGGCGATGGACCTGAACTCCTACCGCGAGCTTCCGCTGACACTGTATCAGATTCAGACCAAGTTCCGCGACGAGATCCGCGCCCGCGGCGGCCTCATACGGGTCAAGGAGTTCCTGATGAAGGACGCGTACAGCTTCGGCACCAGCCCGGAGCAACTCGACGAGGCCTACCAGGCGCAGTACGATGCCTACGTGCGCATATTTGAGCGGCTGGAGCTGCCCGTGGTGATCGTGCAGGCTGAGGCCGGCTCGATGGGTGGACACGACACGCGCGAGTTCATGCTGCTGTGCGAAAACGGGGAGGACACCGTCTTCATGTGCGACACCTGTGACTACGCCTCGAACGCCGAGTGCGCGCAGGTGCGACCGCCGGAACCGGTCACGACCGACAAGCTGGGCGAGCGCGAGCTGGTATCCACGCCCAACGCCAGGACCGTCGAACAGGTCTGCGACCTGCTCCAGACCACGCCCGATCAACTTGCCAAGACCTTGCTGTACCGCGCGGACGAGCGGTTCGTGGCGGTGATGATTCGTGGCGACCGCAGCCTGAATGAGACGAAACTCGCGCGCGTGCTGAACGCTGAAGAGCTGCGCATGGCCAACGACGAGGAGGTGCGCGAGCTGACCGGAGCGGAGGTCGGCTACGCGGGCCCTGTCGGACTGCCCGACGAGGTGACCATCATCGCCGACCACGAAATCGCCACTATGAGCGACTTCGTGGTCGGGGCAAACCAGGACGACGCGCACTACATGGGCGTGGACGTCGGGCCCGACTTCGAGGTGGACAGCTTCGCCGACCTGCGCGCGGCGGTGCATGGTGACGCCTGTCCCGCCTGCCCGGACGGCTTCCTGGCCGCGCACCGAGCCATCGAGCTCGCGCACGTCTTCAAGCTCGGCACGCGGTACTCGGAGGCGCTCGACACGGTGTTCGTGGACGCCGACGGACAGGAGCAGCCGGCGATCATGGGCTGCTACGGGATCGGGGTCAGCCGCATTCTCGCCGCGATCGTCGAGGAGTATCATGACGACCAGGGCATCATCTGGCCGCGCGTGGCGGCGCCCTTCGAGGCCGTGATACTCTTGCTGGACCCCGACGACCAGCAACTGCGGGCCGTGGCGGACGAGATCTACCAGGCCCTCCGGGCCGCCGGCTATGATACGCTGTTCGATGAGCGGGACGAGACGGCCGGGGTGAAGTTCGCCGAGGCGGACCTGATCGGCTACCCGGTGCGCCTGGTGGTGGGTCGCAAGACCAGGCAAGAGGGCAACGTCGAGGTGCGCCGGCGACGCGATGCGGAGGAGCTGGTCGTCCCGGCGGATGAGGCGGTGGACACGGTCGGGCAGCTTCTCAACGAGTGAGTTCGGCGCGAGGCTGTGAAGAGGCGGGTGAGCGAGATGACAGCCGAGCAGATACGGCAGCCGGTTGTCGCGGGACAGTTCTACGAGGGCAGCGCCCAGAGCTTGACGCGCCAGATCGAGGAGTCCTACGAGCACAAGTTGGGGCCGGGCAGCCCGCCCCAGGTCAACGAGCGGGGCCCTCGGCGCATAGTCGGCCTCATCAGTCCCCACGCTGGCTATGTGTACTCGGGGCCGACGGCCGCGCACGGCTTCTATGAGCTGGCGCTCGACGGCCGGCCGGAGGTGGCGGTGGTCATCGGCGTGAACCACGGACGTGCCTACGGGTCAGCGGTTCAGACCGCCGGGGCCTGGCGCACGCCGCTGGGGGACCTGCCCGTCGCAAGCGAGGTCGCGGAGCAGATCGCGGCCGCTTTGCCCGACTTCGCGACGGGCGCGAGGGCGTTCGGCGGGGAACACAGCCTGGAGGTGCAGTTGCCGTTCTTGCAGCACCTGTACGGCGACAGCGTCCCCTTCGTGCCGGTGATGATGGATCAGCAGAGCCTCCGAGCCGCACAGAGCGTCGGGCACGCCGTCGCCGCTGCCCTGGAGGGGCGCGATGCGGTCATCATCGCGAGCACCGATATGACCCACTACGAGCCCCCGAAGGTCGCCCTGCGCCAGGACAACATCCTCATCGAGCGGATCGAGGCGATGGACCCCGAGGGGCTGATCCGCGAACGCGAGGCACGCGGCATCTCAATGTGCGGTGTCGGCCCCGTGGCAGCGGCGCTCCTGGCGTGCAAATCACTCGGGGCAACCTCCGCTGAGAAGACCGCCTACTCGACCTCGGGAGATGTGATGCCGAGCGGTTCGGTGGTCGGGTACCTCTCGGCGAAGATAGTGCGGTGAGGCGCGGTCTTGACCGCGCCTATGACTTGGTCTGAGCTTTCGGGAAGCTGTGAATCCCGGTCAACTCACACGCTGAAGAAATAACCCAGCACAGTTGGCAAGGAGTGACAGGATGGACACCGGCGGGCTCTTCACGGGCAGTCAGATGCTGGAGATGGCAGTACAGATGGAGCAGGATGGCAGGGCCTTCTACCTGGCCGCGGCTGAGACCGCGCCTGCGGGGGAAGCCGCCGAGGTGTTCCGGGTGCTGGCCGACGAAGAGACCAAGCATGAGCAGACGTTCCGCGACATGCTCAACGAAACGCAGGGAAGCGACGAGTGGGCAGAGAGTTACGAGGGCGAGCATACGGACTATATCAAGGCCCTGCTTCATTCGCGCGCCCTGCCCAGCGCGGAGGAGGGCAAGAGACTGGCCGCCCAGAGCACTGACGCCCGCTATGCGCTGGAGTTCGCCCTCCAGTTCGAGAAGGACTCGGTGCTCTTCTACGACGCGATGATGCAGTTCGCCAAGGGGTCCCACACGGACACAGTAGCCGACATCATCGCCGAAGAGAAGAGCCACGTCGCGAGGATACTCAAGCTCATGCAGCAACTGAGCTAGCACCCACGAGCGGCGACCGTTCGCCTGACGGTGCGCAGGTCCTGAAGGCGGGGCCCAGAGCACCCGGAGGAGAAGCACGAACCCTTGCCAGGCAAAGACGGCAGTGGGGAGCACGAAGAAGCAGGCTCCTCGTCGAGTGAGCCACTGATCAGCACGGAGATGGCGCGGGAGGACCTCGCGAGGGCGTCACAACTCAAGTTCGCTGTGACGCTCACTGCTGTGGTCGTGGTCGCCGAGCTGGTCGGCGGCGTGCTGACCGGAAGCCTGGCGCTGCTCAGCGACGCCGGCCATATGCTCACCGATGTCCTCTCCCTCGGCCTCGCGTACGCGGCCGTTATGCTGGCTCAGCGGCCACCCTCAAGCCGCCGCACTTACGGCTGGCACCGTGCCGAGGTCTTCGCCGCGTTCGTCAACGCAGTTACGCTCCTGGTCATCGCAGGCTGGATATTCCTCCAGGCGTATCACCGGCTGCACGATCCTCCCGAGGTAAACACGCTCCCCATGCTCATCGTGGCGCTCGTCGGGCTGGCGGTCAACTGGATCGTGCTCGCGCGCCTGGGCGGACACAGCCAGCGTGATCTGAACATGCACAGCGCGTACCTGCACGTGCTTGGCGACCTGCTCGGCTCCGTCGGCGTCGTGGTCGGCGCCGTGGTGATGGCCCTGACCGGGCAGTACCTAGTTGATCCTATCATCAGCGTCGCGATCGCCCTGCTCATAACCGTTGGCGGCATGCGCGTTCTCGGCGGTGTTCTGAACATCCTGTTTGAGTCCGTGCCGCGTCACCTGACCGTAGAGGATGTCGCCGAGGCAATGCGCAATGTCCCAGGCGTCGGGGGTGTCCACCACCTTCACATCTGGAGCATCTGCTCCCACATTATCGCCCTGAGCGCACACGTCGTCATCGGTCGCGACGATGAGCAATACCGCCGGGAGGTTCGAGGCCGGCTTCAGGAGATGCTTGGGTATCGCTTTGGGATAAGCGAGGCGACGATCGAGATAGAGTGCGGGTCCGCGTGCGAGGATCCGCAGATGGTACAGGGCGTTCGCCACGCCACACCAGATGACATTTCACACGATCGCTAGCGAGGAAGAGCGAGCCACAATGATCGCACTTGCAGGCTCACCTGAGCAGATCGGTCGCACCTGGGGCGAGATCAACGCTGAGCAGATCCGCGAGCACTACCGGGAGTTCATCACGGCGGCCAACGACAGGGACATAGATGACGCGGTGTTGCTCACCCGAGCGGGCCGCGCCGCCGAGATCATCGAAGACCTCGCGCCCCACTGGGGCATCGAGGCCGACGCGATAGCTGAGGCAGTGGACCTCCCCGCGGACCTGCACATGGCCTACCTCATCGGCAAGTCCCGGGATATCCTCTTCCTGGAACCCGAGTGCACCTCCTATGCCGCCGCGGGCACGGCAACGGCTGACCGGCGGCCCCTGTTTCACAAGTCGCGCGACAACCGCAGGCGCTGGCAGGCGGGCTACGTCAAGCGCCAGCAGCTCCCCGCCGATGACGTGTACGCCTTCGTCTCGATCGGCGATGTGAGCGACGCCGGCTGCATGATGATGGTCAACGAGCGCGGGCTGGCCGCTTCGGCTGACACCGGGCCCAAGGACGAGCACCCCTTCGGCCGGGGCCTGATGAACCCCTGGATACTGCGCTACCTGGCCGAGCGCGCAACCGACTGCCATCAGGCCCTGTCGCTGCTCGAACAGATGATCCAGCAGCGCTTCTACGCCGGCGGGACCGTCGCGACCAACTGGATGCTCGCCGATGCCGACGGCAATGTGCTGCGCGTGGTCACCTTCAACGATCACGTTGAGCACGACATGATACAGGACGGCTTCTTGATCAGCGCCGAGCGCGAGGGCCTGCGCGACTTGCTGGAGGAGCGCAGCGGCCGGCTCGGCGCGCGCACGTTCAGACAGGCCTCGCGCTTGACTGCCGCCGGCGGGGATGAGGGTGCTGCGCCAGTCTGCAAGGACAGCACCATCTCCTCGCTCACCGTGGAGATTGACCCGGAGGCCCCGGAGTACACCTGCGCCTGGGTCTCGCTGGGAAGGCCCGATCACGCGCCGTACGTTCCCATCTATCTGACAGCCGAGCGGACGCCGCGGGCGATGGTGGACGGCACGCTCTATCAGGCATCGCTCGAGGCGGGCGCCCAACCCGACCTGCTCGCCGAGCTGGAGGATGACTTCGCTGCGCGGGCGGCGGCGGCCGTCTCCGAAGCGCAGGCCCTGGAGAGCGCCGATGATGCCGACGCCGCACGCCTCGCTGTTGAGGAAATGACCGCGGGCTGCGTTCGCGATGCGCTGGAAGCGATGTCCGCGGGCAGGTGAGTCACGCCACGGCGCCGAACCCCCTTCGAAGCACAGCACCCCTGAGAGACCGGACGCTCGGAAAGGAAGACGCAAGAGATGTCCCTACGCGTCGCTGTCGTCGGGTTCAGGCACGGACACATAACCTCGATCGTGAGCGCCGCACAGAATCTCGACTACGTCGAGCTGGTGGGCGCGGTGGAGGAAGATGACGCCGATATGCAGTACGTCGAGCGGGCGGGCGTCGAGCTTACCCACCCGACCTTCGACGCTCTGATAGATGACGTGGACTTCGACCTGGTCTGCTGCGGCGACTACTATGCCAAGCGGGGCGAGCTGGCGATCAAGGCGCTCAGAGCCGGCAGGCACTTTCACACCGACAAGCCCCTGTGCACCGAGATCGAGCAGCTTCGCGAGATCAAGCGCCTGTGCGAGGAGACCGGCCGGGAGATCAACGTCCATCTGAGCATGCGCTACCGGGCGGCGTCGCTCACGATGCTGCGCGCGATCCAGGACGGGCATGTCGGGCGCTTCCTGGCCGCCAGCTCCTTCGGCCAGCACCCGCTGGGCTACCCGGACACGCGGCCACACTGGTACTTCGAGCAGGGCAACCACGGCGGGACGATCAATGACCTGTGGATCCACGGCGCGGACCTGCTGCGCTGGACCACCGGGCTTGAGTACGAGAGCATCGTCGCCGCCGAGTGCTGGAACGCGCGCCTGGCGGAGGTCCCGTTCTTCCAGGACGGCGCGCAGTGCCTGATGAGGATGGAGGGCGGGCCCCGCGTGTTCGCGGATGTCTCGTACATGCCGGGGATGGGCTGGCAGTTCTTCGTGACCGGCGAGGAGGCGTACATGACGGCCCAACGGGAGGACGTCATCATCCGCCGCGAGGGCGGTCAGGATGAGAAGATCGAGCTGGCGACGGCCGACGAGATCCCGGCCCCCTCGCCCTTCCACGACTTCGCGTCCCACCTGGAGCACGGGACGGACCGGTGGCTGACGATGGACGACTGCTTCAAGTCCACGATGGCGGTGCTTGCCGCGCAAAAGGCCGCCGATACAGGCAATAGGGACGTGGCGATTCCCGAGATCTAGCTGCGGAACCGGGATGGGGTGTGAACCTGTCTCAGAGGCTGGCCTCCACGACCGCGATCTCGGCGGCCATGCGCTCTGCATCGCCCTCCGGCAGCCTGGAAGCGGCGGCCTTCCAGGGCTCGACCTGGGCCTGGACCTGCTCGATGAGCGCCGCGGCCTGCGCCTCCTCGCCGCTCTCCACGGCGGCCCTCAGCTTGCCGCACAACTCCGCGAACCCGAACTCGGGGACCTCCGCCAGCGGCTCGAAGATGGGACACAGGCTGAATGAGTCCAGCGAGAAGCGTCCCGCAAAGGAGGCGAAATCCAACTGCAAATGGACCTGCAGCGCGCCCTTGAGCCGCTCGAGCTTGGCTTCGAGAATCTGCCAGCCATCTCCCCACGCGCCATCCAGCGACAGGTCGGGCAGGGCCGTCTCGCCGACCGGGTAGTTACCCCACCAGCCCGACAGAAAGACGGCCCTGGCCTTCACCGCGCCGGTTCCCTCGGCCCGGTACTGAAAGGTCAGCCGGTGCGACGCGTCTGTGCGGATCACGAAGGGTTCGAGCTTGACGGTGCCGTCGGTAGCGCGCTGCGATTCGATGCAGAGGGCAAATCTGCCGCTGTGCGCCTCCGCTGACAGGCCCACCTTCGCCCCCTCGAAGCCCTCCCGCACCCACCGCCCCTTGTCCTCTTCGAACCCAAGCCGCGCGGTGAGGGTGTCATCGTGCTGAGCCTTGACCCAGGCCCACTCGCGGCCGGCCCTTTCAAGGGCCCCTGACACGCGTAGGACGAGTTCGCGCTCCCATGCTGCCGCCCGGCACACCCGCACGACCTCCGTCCTGCCGATCTCCGTGGGCAGGGGCACGATCAGCCGGTCGCCGTCCCACCGGGGCTCGATCATCTCATTGCGGCGCAGGTCCACGACGACGATCTCTCGGTCGGGGATGTCAACTGCTGGCGCGTGTACGCTCAGCACTCCCTCCGGACCGTCCTGCGCGAGGTGGCGGACGGTAAAGCTCATGTTGCCCGCGTCGAAGGTCCCGAAGCGCTCGACCACCGTGTCCGGCTGGAAGCCCGACCTACGCGTGTAGTGCGCGTGCGGAACCGGCTGCCACCCTGCCTCAGAGAGTGCGACGATCAGCGGCATGAACTCCCGGTACAGTTCGCGTCCCGAGGTCCTCACCATGCCGGGCGCCACGCCGTAGGACAGGCAGTTGTCGAACAGGTCGCGCGTTACCGGCTCAGTGGGGAGATACGATGCCGGCTTCGGCCCGGCCATGACCCTCAGCCGCTCGATGCGCGCGCCCTTGTATGCTTCGACGCCGATGAAGTCGAAGTACTGCGCGATGACGAACGCGTCCGCATCGTAGAAGTTGGCGATGAGCAGGCCTCCGCGCCGGTGCACCTCTTCGGCGAACCTGGGGAAGAACTCGCAGAGCTGCAACACCTTTGACTGCGCCGGCTCCGGAGGGTCGGCGTTGACGACGAGCGGGAAGCGCGCCAGCTCCCAGTGGTCGCGCCGGAAGTCGAAGGGGTTGATCGAATACCCGACGATGTTGTCAACATACGCGCCGCCCAGCGGCGCGCCCGCCTCCCGTGTCCAGTCGTCCAGTAGCGTGTATTGCCGGGTGATGACCTGAGCCCAGTTGGGCTGCGGAACCTCGTACGAGAGGTACTGGGAGTTCCTGGTGTGATAGTACCCGGGGTCAAGACGGTTGGTCACGTAGTAGCCCCAGATGTCTCGGCCTTCCCGGTCGCGCAGCGCCGAGTTCCGCGTGGCGCGCACCATCAGCGGCAGCGACGATCCCCGATAGGAGCTGGAGAAAGCATACGCGTGTTCGGGCATCTTCTCCTCTTCGGCCAGCAGCGCCATGCGCTTCTCGTAGGCATCCTCGTCGGAACGGCTCCCCTCGAAGAGCTGTGACCAGGTGCCCGGGCGAAGATACGGACACGATCGGATGCCCAGCACATGGTCGGCTATGATTCCGTACATTCGGCACGGGGCCTCGTCCACGACCACGGCGAAGTCCGCCATGTTGGGAGTATACTGCTGCGTCATACGCAGCACCGACCAGTTCCCGTGGCGCTTCACTACCCCGGCGAACTGCTCGGGGAAGGCCTCGTAGTACTTCGCCACGGTCCGCCGGAACGCCCACGTCGGCTGCGCCGCGTAGATGACGAACCGGTAGCTGGCGCTTGAGGGGAAGTGCTTCGTGACGAGGCTTAGCCCCACCTCAAACTGCGCTCCCAGCACGGCGCCGCCCACGAATGACTTCTCGGCAAACAGACGGAACAGGCGCGGCTCGTCCAGCAGTGGCACGGCCACAGACAGGCTCCCCTCGCGCCCGCTCAGCACGGCGAACGGGTACGCCGAGACCTTCCGCTGCCCGCCGGGAGTGACACGACCCGAGAGCAGTTGGTATCGTTGGCCCGGCTCCACCGCACGGGGTTTGTACTGTTCGTCATACCAGGTCCACGCTTGCTCCGACGAGAGGGGGAGACGGAACTCGAGCATCAGAGCGCGGTCCTGGCCGGAGAGGTCTTGCAGATGCGCGTGGCAGTCGAGATAGGGCTTGCTTCCGAGCATCTCCATCCGGTACTTCAAATTGAGCTTCTGCGAGGTGCCGCTGAACAGCAGCGTGTCGCCCTCCTTGCTCGCGGTCCCTCTGAGGGGAATCGGCACATTGTCGGCCGCGAAGTCGGTCACAAACCACCCGGACATCGGGAATATGTCGTCGCCGGCGAACTCAGCGTGGTCGCTCTTCAAGGTTGCGACCTCGCCGTCGCGATTGCATCCCAACGTCAGCCCCTCCTCCGAGCTGACGGTTGCAGTGCCCTCGTCGGCCGCGCCGGCCCTCGCGCCAGTCTCCGGCGCCGCGGCCGCGTACTCCAGCTTGTCGAGTTCGATGGTCGCCCCGATCAGCGTCGCCGGGTCATCCCGCCGATCGCAGACCGCCAACATCACGACCCCGGACTCGATTGATTCCGGCAGCGGGACGGCAGCGTCGAAGGCCGCAGCCTCGGTCCCGATCTCAAAGGCAGCGCCGCAGGCGCGCGTGAAGAGCGATGGGCTGTGCAGTTGTGCCCCTCGTGTCCAGCCCACAAACATCATCCGCGCCCGCACCGCCGCGCTGGCGGAGGCCTCCCCGCTGACCGAGAGGCCGCCCGTGTCCCGCCAGACTGACGCATCAATGCGCTCGTAGAGCCCGCAGCCCGCCACGCTCAGTTGCGCGATGTCGGCGTCGGTAAGGGTCAGCCGGCGACTCGCGTCCCCGACGAAGGGGGCGCAGTCGGGCTGCTCGAAGGGGACGGCCGTCTCCCATGCTCGCCCGGGACGATAGAGCCCACGGTCCGGGAGGTCCTGCGGCATCGCTGCCCTGCGAGCCGAGGTGAGCGCGGTGATCTCGTCGGCGCTCAACGCGCGATCGTAGAGCCGCACCTCCCGGATGTACCCGGGCATCTGCCGGTGCAGCGCATCGAACCCGCGGCCGAAGTCCAGGTCCGCCGAGCCGCCCACCATCGGCTTCGATATGCCGGTCTTCTCGATGACCTGACCATTGCGGTAGAGCGTGATTCCGTCCTCATCGAGCACGCCAACCAGGTGCAGCCACCGCCTCGAAGGCGCCTGAACAGCAGGGAGTAACGCCCGCCAGCCTTTCTGAGACTTCTTCTCGCAGTGCACTTCCCAGAGGTTGGGGCTCAGCACAAAACGATTCGCGCAGAAGACCGCGTCTCCGCCGCCGGTGCCATCGCACCACACCCAGGCAGTCACCGTCAACTGCGTCGGCTCACCGCGCAGGAAGGGAAGGTCCCCGGTTCGGGCGTACCCCTCCACAGGATCCTCCCGCCCGGACGGGATGTGCACGCCCCGGGCCGGGTCAAAATCCTGCGCACAGGCGCCCATCAACTCGGCCGGATTGCCGTTACCGGTAAGTTCCGGCACTTTCCCGTCCACGAGCCCATCAAAGCGCCACCAGCCCACCAGGCCATCCGTGACCTCGGCGTCCTGTGCCGCCGCCGGCGCCGACAGACAGGCAACAGCGACCGCGACTATGACAGCGACAGTGACTGTGACTCTCGCGTCACGCGGCTTGGGCACTTCGTTCGCCTCCTCCGGGGGCACAACTCCTGCGACGAGCTAACGATCGAGAGCGACCTGGCGCCACTCGTTCTCCCAGATTGACGGCAAACGACGTCCCGGCTCCGCCAGGAGACTGCGCCGACAGACACGACGCTGGATGCTGTTCCTCGCGAGGTTGGCCCCGCACGGCGCTCAGCTCGTCAGCTCCACCAGGAAGTCGCGGGTCTTGCTGGCCTCCTCGTTGACCTCCTCCAGCGTCTCCCCGCCCAGGCACTCCACGATGCACGGCCCGTCAAAGCCCGCCTCGAAGAGCACGTCAAAGACGCCGCGGAAATCCACCTTACCCACGCCGGGCGTGATCATCACACCCTCCAGCTTGCCCAGGCTGTCCTTGATGCACATCGCCACCACGTGTTCGACAACGGGCTCAAGCTCCTGCACCGGGTCGAGGCCTTCGTAGTGCATGATGTTGCCCGGGTCGTAGTAGATGCCGAAGTTCGGGTGGTCAATGCGCTCGACCGCGCGCAGCAGGTCGGCCCCGCTGGTGCTGATGCCTCCGTGCGGCTTGAGCGTGAGCATCACCCCACGGTCCTGCGCGTAGTCGCAGCACGCTCTCATCGTCTGATAGAACCGCTCGTACTGCTGCTCGTTGCCGGTGCCGCAGTGCAGCAGATGCTCGGCGCCGAAGAGGGCTACTCTGTCTATCAGCGCCTCGAAGCCCGACACCGACTGATCGAAGGAGCCATCGAGCGCGAAGCCCCCCAGCACGGTCGCGGGCTTAAGGCCGGCCCTCTGCACCTGGGCGCGCAGCGCCGCGACCTCCTCCTGGGTGGTGTCGGTGTCTATCAACGCCTCCCCTTGCTGGCGCATAGTGCCGGTGAGGTCATATCCGGCGGCGGCGATGCCCGCCAGCGCATCACCGTATTCGAACTTGCTCCACGGACGGTTGAAACAGCCCAGCGGTACAGACATTCAGGTCATCCTTTTCTTGTGTGCCACGCTCGGGCAGGTAAGCGCACCTGTCCTACTGAAAGGCCTCTCGGAGACGATCAACCACCTCCTGGGGCGACGCGGTGCCGGTGGTCCCAAGCTGCTGGATGGTGATGGAAGCCACCAGGTTGCCCATCAGCGCCGCCTCCTGGTTTGTCGCCCCCGCGCACAGCGCCGACACGATGCCGGCCGTGGCGCTGTCGCCGGCCCCAACGATGTCTATCGGGCCCTTCACCTTAATCCCGGGAGCGTGCGTCACCCCGGCGGCGTCAGCGACCAGGATTCCGTCCTCGCCCATGGTCACGAACACCGGCCTGCTGCTTCGAGCGTGCAACTCAGCGGCGGCGGCCTCCACCTGCTCGCGCGCGGGCTCATCCTCAGACCCGATCCCCACCGCGCCCGCCGCCTCCAGGCTGTTAGGCTTAATGATGATGCCCCGGAAGCGGCTGATGTCGGCGCGGGAGTCGGCAAAGAACACCTTGCTCGGATGGCTCTCGACAAGCGCGGCGAGCCCATCGCAGACTCGCGGCGTGATCGCGCCCAGGTCGGGCTGCTCGACCTGATCGGCGACGATGATGCCGTCAAGGTCCGGCAGACACTCGCGCAGCTCGGCCAGCAGAGCGTCCTCGAGTTCGCGCGAGATCGGCTCCCAGTTCTTGGTGTCCAGGCGGTTGATCTCCCGCTCGATGCCGCCCGGCTCCCGGATCATCGGCTTGCAATACGTGGGCGTGAGCAACTCCGGGCGCACCAGGAGATGGCGCGTGTTAATGCCGGTCGCCTCCAGGCCCTGGCGCAGCTCGTAGCCCTCGCCGTCGTCGCCGATGAAGCCCACCGCACGTATCTCCCCGACCTCGAGCGCCGCCAGGTTCGAGGTGACGGTGCCCGCCGCGCCCGGCTGGGGGCGCTTGTCCACGACCTGGTAGGCCTCCAGGCCCGTCTCCAGCGACACCTCGGTGCGCGCGGGGTCAATGATGAGGTATCTGTCGAGGAAGAAGTCCCCGAACACCGCCAGCCTGACGCGCGCGAAGCCGTCAAGCAACTCGCGCAGCCTCTCAAGCGTCATCGGCAAATGCCTCGCAGGGGCCCTTCACAGGCGGTCGAGAATGAGCCGCCAGAGGTTGGGAACCGAGATCGCGTGGTCCGCCTGTAAGTAGAAGCTCTCGCCCCCGTCGGCCACGGTGCGCACCAGGATCGTCTTCCACGGGCGGAAGTAGTACTGCGGATCGGACTTGGGCGGCTGCTCGTGATAGTCGCCGGGCAGGGCCAGCAGGTCGAAGACCGCGGT
>CBFDBV010000085.1:0-13161 GCA_965603135.1 uncultured bacterium | reverse complement strand
TACTCGGTCGCCGTCTTCATACTGTCGTCCTCCTCATCATAGCAGAAGAGCCCCCGGAGTCCGGGGGCTCTGTTCAGGCTGTCAATGCGTTGCAGGTCTACTCATTCGACCAGATGTGGATGCGCACGACCTTCATGTCGTGGATGGTGAAGGTGATGTTGCTGCTATCGTCGTAGAGCAGCATGGCCTCACGGGTGGCGGCTCGGCCGATGGCATCCCAGCCGAAGGCGAGGACGGGGTCGCCGCCGCCCGCCCCCCATGCGAGGGTGTCGGGGCTTACCTCGCCAGGCTCAGTTGCGTAGTAGTGCAGCATGCGGTCGGGCCACCCGTAGCGATAGATGACGCGCTTGTAGTCGTCGCCGAGCTTGACGTAACCGTGCGGCACCCAGAGGGCGGTGCGCGCGAAGTTGCACTCCCGGGCGGCGACGGCGATGGTCTTGACGTAGCCGTCGCGGTCCAGGACGATGCCCAGCACCACCGGGCCTATGCGGTAGAACCACTCGACCTCATAGCCTTCGAGGTCGAACCACACGGGCAGGGCCCAGCGGGGAAAGGGGTTACGCTGTAGCGCCGCGCCGGCTGCGGCGCCGACGCCAGCCTCCATGCCGGCCCCCTCGCCTGCGGGGAACTCTCCCGCGCCGGCCTCCTCTGGCGGGGCCTCGGCCATCATGCCGCCGCCCATCATCTCCTCCTCGCCGGCCGCCATCTCGCCCATGCCCTCCATCTCGCCGGCGCCGGCAGGAGCGGCGCCGGCCCCGGCGAAGTCGGCGCCACCGTGGGTCTGAATGCCGTCCGGCTCACCGTACACGTCGAGCACGTTGACCGCGTGCTGGCCCAGCCGGATCCCCGCTAGCTGGACCTCCCACGCTTGCGCCGCGCCCACGGCAAGCATTGCGAGCAAGATGCACAGGGAGAGCGTCAGTGCGCCTCGTGCCTTCGGTAGGCCTGCCATCTCACACCTCACGCTCGGGCAATATCGCGATGCCATCGCCAACGGCGCCTGTGCTTACGACAGTTCGGACGCCGCGCCTCAATCACCAGCGCCGATCTGTATCCGGACTACCTTCATGTTGTGCAGGACGAAGTCTATGTTGTTGTTCTCGTAGTAGCACAGGACGGGGTCGCGGGAGTACTCCTGGATGAAGCCCACCACACCTGCGCCAGCCTGGGCGGACATACCTCCGCCGGGCGCGGTGCCTGCCAGGATGTCGATCGTCAGCGTCTCATCGGGCCAGCCGTAGCGGTAGATGACGCGCTTGTAGCTGTCGCCGAGCTTGATGTACTCGTGCGGCCGCCACAGAGACGAGCGGGCGAAGTTGCACCTCTCGCTGGCGACCACGATGCGCTGGATGAAGCCCCTGCCATCGAGCACGAAGCCCACGAGTGTCCCATTGCAGCGATACAGCCACTGGACTTCGCCAGAGTTGAGCGTCACCCACAGCGGCAGGCCCCAGATGGGGTATTGATTGCGCTGCACGTTGCCGGCGACTGCGGCACCGCCCGCGGCGGCTCCGGGCGCCTCGCCCTCAGCCGCGCCCTCCTCAGGGAACTCGCCGGGCCCTGGCGCGGCCTCCATCCCTGCGCCCATCTCTTCTTCGGGCATCGGCGCGCCAGCCCCCATCATCTCGGCCTCGGCGCCCGCCTCCATTCCCTCGCCTCCCATGGCGCCCGCTGCCGCGGCGCCGGTTTCGAACTGGTCGCCGGGTATGCCCCAGACCAGCGCGTGCGGGCGTCCGTAGATATCGAGGACGTCTATGGCGTGCTGGCCGAGGCGCATCCCCGCAAGCTGGATCTCGCGCGCCTGCGCGGTGCCGACGACCAGCCCCGCGGCCAGGATACACGCGATGAGTGCCCATCGGGCTCGGTGAGTGACCTGCCCTGCCATCTTACACCTCCGAACGGCGGCGACGAAAGCAACAACAGCTATCCCGCCTGGGCGGGACGACAACAGCTAGCGACGAACAACCAGCAGTACCTCAAACACGTGCAGAGCGCGAGGCGAGCCCTTGCGCCGCTGCCCATCTCTCAGTGGTGCAGAGTATACCACATCCGCTGCCTTCACTCAACCCCTTTGGCAATGGGCCGACCAAGATGGTGGCACCGGCGCCCTCGCCTGTGCAGGCGATCAGCCAGCCGACAGCCGACGGCACCCATGGTACCCCGGACGTCACGGGGCGGTGCTGTGGCCCTATTGCCCCTTGCCCGCCGTTAGCCCTTCTCGGCTTCAGCCTTGAGGGCCGCCAACATGCTGTCGCAGTTCTCCTGCATCTTCTTCTTCAGCAGGTTCTTTATCAGCGCGCCTACCAGCGGCACCTCATACTCGAACTCCACCACCAGCGTCACCAGACAGCCGTCCCCCTCCGGCTCGAACTTCCAGCTCCCCCCGTACGACGTGTAGTCGCCCTCCAGCATCCGGAACTCGCAACTGCGGCTCTCCTCGTCCCAGAAGTCCTCTTCGGTCCAGTTGATCTTGCGGTTCAGCTCTTTGATCAGCCCCACCCAGCGGCTGACCTGGCGCTCCGGGGTCTGCTCCAGTATCTCGACCTCGACCACGTCGGCCATGAACTCCGGGAAGCGCTCGATGTCGCGCGCTATCTCGTAGACCCTCTCCACCGGGGCGGCCACGCTCACCTGGCTTTCGACTGTTGGCATCGCTGGAACCTCCAACTTCCGACCTGCGATTTCACGATTCTCCCTGTCGGAGCGAGAGCGCTCCGCTGGAGAGGGGAAGCTGCGGCGGCCGGCGCCACTGACGGTACGTCCGCAGTTCGAACTGCGCGTACTGGCGCATAATGTGCGGGCCGTCGTCAATCAAGAGCGGTGCTCGGCCGATGGGGCAGGGGAGCCACTCCACCAGGCCGAAGAGCCGGCAGATGAGCGGCCGCACCGGGTAGATGATGCAGCCGGTTCCAATGGGCTGTCTGAAGCCGCAGGGCTCGGCCATCTGCCCGTTCCCGCGCACCGCCGGGAAGGGCTCGCAGCCACCCAGGAACTCGCGGATGGCCTCGAACTCGGTGCGCGTCATCCTGACCTCGCCGGCGCAGCGGCTGGCGCACAGATGGCACCCCCTGCAATCTCCGCTCGGCAGCCGCTCGAGCACATCCCGGAGCCAGCGGCGCTCGTCAATCGCGCTCATCGCGGGCCGCCTCCGTTGTGCCCCCTGGCGAAGCTTCGCTCTGCGGAGCAGCATCGGACAGGGCGCTCGCGTTGCCGCGCCGCAGGAAGGCGCGCACGCGCCGCTCCAGCCGCACCCGCGGTATGCGCACGATGTGCCCGCACCCACCGCACCGCAGCTTCACATCCATGCCCAGCCGCAGGATCTCCCAGGCGTTAGCGCCGCATGGGTGCGGCTTCTTCAACTCCACCACATCGCCCACGTAGAGTCGCAGTATCGCCGCCATCGGCGCTCAGCGCTCCTCCGGCGGGCCCGTGTAGTGCGGCAGCCGCAGGCGGAAGGTGGAGCCCTCGCCCCAGGTGCTCTCGACCTCGATGCGCCCGCCGTGGGCCTCGACTATATGCCGGCACACATAGAGGCCCACGCCCGTGCCGCTCACCCGACCGAAAGTGCCATCGTGCACTCGCTGGAAGCTCTTGAAGAGCCTGGGCAGGTCGGCCTCCTGGATGCCTACGCCCTCATCCCGCACCTCGAAGACGATGTCCCCATCGTCGGCGAACACGCGCAGGGTCACCCGCCCGCCCTCGGGCGAGTACTTGGCCGCGTTCTCGACCAGGTTTATCAGCACGCTCTCCAGCTTGCCCCGATCCACCCAGAAAGGCCCCGTGTCCTCGGCAACTTCAGTCTCGAAGGTGTGCTCCGGCCCGCCGCGCGCGGCCAACGCGAGCGCGCTACCGAGCAGTTCGGCCGCATCGGCCACTTCGCTCCAGTTGAGTTCCAGCTCCTGGCCCGCCTCTATGCGCGAGAGGTCCAGGAAATCCTGCACGAGGTGCTGCATCCGCCCGCTCTGCCTGATGGCTATTTCCATCAGGCGCGCGGTTCGCTCTTCGTCCTGGGACATCCGGCCGCTCATTAGCTCGCAGACGCCCTGCAAGGAGGTGATGGGGTTCTTCAGTTCGTGGGAGACGAACGAGATGAGGTCCATCTTCATCCGGTCGAGTTCCTTCAGGTGCGTGATGTCGGTGAACACCGCGCACTTGCCTGCCATCTCCTCGCCCGGCTCCTTCACCAGCGCGATGTGCGCTCTGACCACGCGGCTGCTCTCCTCGTCCAGGGTGATCTCGGTCGCGTAGGCCCCTCCGTGGGGCGACAGCGGCATAGCAAAGAGGTCCACGAGGCCGGGATGCTCCACCACCGCCAGCACGGGCTTGCCGATGGCGCCTCTCGCGCGCAGCCCGAACATTTCCTCGGCGACGTTGTTGAGCAGGACGATGTTATCGCTGCCGTCGGTGGCGATGACGCCATCGCCCATCTCGTCCACGAGGGTGGAGATGCGCGCCATCTCTGAGGCCAGGCGCTGGTTCGCCTCGCGCAGCTCGACGTTTGCGAAGTCAACGCGGTCGGACAGCTCGCGGTAGAGCTTGGCGTTCTCGACGAACAGGGCCGCCTGCTGCGCGATCACCGTCAGGAGCTGCACATCGTGGTCGGTGAACGGCCCGCCGCGCTTGTTGATGACCTCGATGACGCCGGTCACCTCATCGTGCAGCATCATAGGCACACACAGGATCGAGCGCGTGGGGAAGTCCACCGCCTGGGCGATATCGTGGGCCCAGCGCGGGTCGCGGTGCACGTCGGCCACGACCACCGGCTCACCCGTCTGCGCCACGGTGCCCGCTATCCCCTTGCCCAGCTCCAGGCGGAAGTCCTGGAGCATAGGCCCCGCCTCTCCCAGCGCCACCTCGAAGCGCAGGTGCTTGCGGTCCTCGTCCATGAGCAGCAGCGAGCAGGTCTCCGCGTCCATCTCGCCCTGAGTCCAACGCAGGATCTCCACCAGCAGCTTCTCCTGGTCCAGGCTGGAGCTGACCAGGCGCACGACGCCCGAGATCGCCTGGAGCCGCGAGTGCAGCCGGGTCTCCGCACGGCCACGCTCCCGCTCCGCCAGGGCCGCCGCATCGGACACCAGGAAGCCGCCCGTGATCGCGATCACCAGCAGCGGCTGGGCCAGGGGCACGTAGATGCTGACCGCAAAGAGGGCTGTGCCGAGCGCGGCGACCGCGACAAAGATGCCGACTGCTACCAGCAGGCCCCCTACCGGTGCGCGCTGCCCAACCAGCACTCCCACCAGCAGGGCCACCAGCAACGTCACCAGGTGCGCGAGCCACGGCGCCAGCCTGCTGAGCGTCTTGCCGGCGACCAGGTTGTCAACGACATTGGCAGCCACCTCGACTCCCGGGATCATCGGCGCGGTGGGGGTGCGCAGGTAGCTCGTCACCCCGGGCAGATCGCTGCCCACCAGCACGATATTGCCCTGGACGAGGTCGGCCAAGCCTTCCGGGTTTGTGGTCGCCAGGTCGCGGTAGGCGATGCGCGCAAAGTGCCTGTAACCGCCCGCGTAGTTGACGATGAGTTCCGCGTCGCTATCGGTGTTGAAGGCGCGCTTTCCGACTGTGACCCCGCTGGCGTGCAGTTGCGCGGTGCCGGGGGCGTGGTCGTCACAGACGCGGACAAGCTCCAGCCAGAAGGAGGGATACAGCCGCTGCTGCGCGGAGACCATCAACGGGACCTCGCGCACAACCCCGTCGGAGTCGGGGTAGACGTTGGTGGCGCCGAGGCCGGCGGCCGCCTGGGCAAGCGTCTGCGTCGGCGCGGCGAGAGAGCCAGGCTCCAGCGAGATCGGTCGCCGCAGCTTCCCTTCGCCGCACGAGAACCTGGCAACCGTCTCAGAAGGCGGCTGGGGTGAAGCGGGTTCCTGCTTGATGACCAGGGGCAGCACCACGCCGCCGTGCGCCCTCATCGCCTCCGCCAGCGCGGCGTTGTCCTCTTCGGCGTCTGGCAGCTCCGGCTCGCCCGCCAGGCCGGGCAGGTCGAGGCCGATCACGGCTGCACCGGCGGCATCCAGCCGCTTGACGGTCTGCGTCAGCTCTCGTTTCGGCCAGGGATGTGTGGCCTCGGCCCCGGCGACGGGCGTCTCGAGGGTGACTATGACTACGGTGTCTGAGGGCTCCCGTGGCCCGCGCATCTGGAAGCGCAGCCCCAGAAGGATGTTCTCGGTGCCTTGCAGGTGACCGAGGCCATCTAGCACGGCTATCGCCGCGAAGACCGCAAGCGCGATCCACGGCCCCAACGGTCTGACGGTCCTCACCGGCTGCGTCTCAGCCATGCACTCTCACCCGAGGTGCCAGCATCCTCTCTCCACGCTCATGCCTGGTATTCGACGCAAAGTTCGCATGGCCTTCTCCCGATGTGGTGGAGATTCACGCTGCGCCACCTGCGCCTTGCAGGTCGGGCGCCGCCTGCCAAGGAAACTGTGTGCGCGCAGTGCGCCCAGCACGAGCTGCGTGTCTGCAATAGCCCCAGCGCGGCGAGGAGTGAAGGCTGCTGCCAGCGGATAGCGTCAAGCGGCCGTCAGCGTCCAGCAGCGCCGCGACGGAGGCGATGGCTGAGGCCGACTCGCCGGCCGGGGCGAGGGGCGGGATCACCGCGCGCGCCGTGGCCATCGGGCTGATTCTGGTCATCGGCTTCACGGTGGCCGGCTGCTTCTGCGTCTTTCTACGCTACGAGCTGATCGGCACCGGCTATCTGCCCCGAGGCGCGATCTGTCTGCTGCTGGCGCTGATCGCCGGCAACGCGGCGCTGCGCCCGCTGAAGCGGCTGCGCCGGCGGCTGGCGCTGACCGGGCGCGAGTTGCTGCTGGTCTTTATGATGCTCCTGGTGGTGGGAGCCATTGCGGGGCAGGAGTACGCCCAGCACGTCTACCTCAATCTCCTGGGGATAGTCTACTACACGACGCCCGACATCGCCCCCCCTGAGCTGTATCTTGACGACCTCAACCCGATGCTGGTGCCCAGCACCGACCGCGAGGCGCCTGTGATCCGCTGGGCCTTCGAGGGCCTGCCGCCGGGGAGGTCGTTCCCGTGGCGCCCGTGGGTGGTGCCGCTGCTGGCGTGGACGCCCTTCTTCTTCGCGCTCTACTTCATGATGGTGTGCTCTGCGGCGCTCCTCGCGCACCGCTGGGAGCAGGAGGAGAAGCTGCTCTATCCGCTGGTGCAGGTGCCGGTGGAGATGGTCGAGGACGAGCCGGCGTCCGGCGCCTCGCTCTTTCGCAGCCCACTTATGTGGGGCGCGTTCGCCTTCTGCTGTCTGCTCTACACGATGAAGGGCGTGCACGCCTACTGGCCGGTCATCCCCGACTTCGATCTGCAAAAGACCACGCAGACCACCTTCCCAGGGCCTTACTCGGCGTTCAGTCGCATTCCCTATCACTTCTACCCGGAGATGGTGGGCATCGCCTATCTGCTCACTTCCGAGGTGGGCTTCTCGCTTTGGTTCTTCTACTGGTTCCGGCGCATCCAGCAGTTCATCCGCATTGCCGTCGGCGTGGATGTGGGGCACTACCAGTTCCTCAAGTTCCAGTCGGTCGGCGGCTATGTGGTGCTCGCGGCGGCGTTGTTGTGGTCGGCGCGCAATCATCTCCGGCGCGCCTTCGCCGTGGCGCTGGGGATGCTCAGGCGCGAGCCGGACGCCGCAGACGCTGGTGAGCCCTATCGAGTGGCGGTGCTCGGCTTCGTGGGCGCGCTCGTATTCGTGATCGCCTGGTGCATACACTTCGGGATGGATGCGACCTGGGCCATCTTGCAGTACGCGTTCCTCCCGCTGGTGGGGATGGTCGTCGCGCGCGTGATATGCGAGGCGGGGATGTTCATCTACACCAGCCCCTTCCGGCTCAATGACACCATCTTCGAGATGGCTGGCACCGACCGCATCGGCCCGAAGAACGTGACCCTGATGACTATGGCGAGCTGGACGATGATCCGCTCGACGGCGACGGTGAACATGGCCGCGGTCGCCCAGGGCCTTAA
Source organism: uncultured bacterium (assembly GCA_965603135.1). GTDB lineage: Bacteria > Armatimonadota > Zipacnadia > Zipacnadales > UBA5352 > CBFDBV01. The sequence goes on along the minus strand of CBFDBV010000085.1, from coordinate 5,187 downwards.
GATCGGCGCGGAGATGGGCGGCAGGCGGCTGAGCGTGATGCTGGTGACGATGGCGGCCATCATCGTCGCCATCCTGACCTCCCATGTCACCTCGCTGTATGTCATCTACCAGTGGGGAGTGCCCAAGCTGGGCTGGTGGCCCAGCGGCTCGTCGCTGAATACCACCAGTCAGTTGGCGAGACACTTGCAGGCGCCGAGCGCGATGGCCGTGGGCGACTGGGTCGCGCTTGCCCTGGGAGCGGCGACCACGTGGGGGCTGGTGGCTATGCGGCGGCGGTTCGTCTGGTGGCCGCTGCACCCGCTGGGCTTCGTGACCTGGCTGGGCTGGCCGATTGATCGCTACTGGATGTCCATCTTCATCGGCTGGCTGCTGAAGGTCACGGTGGTCAGGCTCGGGGGCTTCAAGGCCTTCAATCGCCTGCGCCCCGGGGCCTTCGGGCTGGTGCTCGGCGTCTGCGTCATCATCACCTTCTGGATCATCATGCACTTCATCTATCCGGCCCCGCCGGTCATCATCGAGTAGCGAAGACGGGAGGAGAGGAAGCAGGATGCGTGTTGGCCTATTCGGGATGTGTGCGGCGTACTGGCCGCGGGCGTTGGGACAGGCGGTGCGCAAGTCGGGCGCGGAGCTGGTGGCCGCCGCGCACCTGGGCGATGATCCGGAGTTGATCGAGAAGCTCATCAATGCCTCGCCCGAGGATTTCGCTGCGCAGATGGGCCTCGCGCTCTACGAGGACCCGGTCGAGATGATCCGCGAGGAGGGCCTGGAGGCGGTTTGCATCAGCGGGCCGCACAGCAAGCTGGTGGAGTACTGTGAGGCCGCCGCTGGCGAGGGCTGTCATTTCTACGTGGCCAAGCCGATGTGCACTACGCCGGAGGCCGCCGACCGCATCGTTGCGGTGGCGCGCGAGAACGGGGTCGTGGCCACCAGCGGCATGACCGAGCGCTTCGACTCCGCCCTGGCCGAGGCGCACAGGCTGGTGAGCGAGGGCGCCATCGGCAAGGTGCTGTCGGTGCGCGCCCTGCACCAGCACGGGCATTACACCTTCCATCCCGACGACTGGTGGGGCGACCCGGAGCAGGGCGGGGCGGAGTTGTCGCTGGTCTGGTACGCGTACGACTGCGCCCGCTGGTTCGTCGGCTCCGAGGCCGCGCGCGTGTGCGCCGAGTACGAGAACTTCGTCAGCCCGCAATCGCCCTTTATGGACAACGGCAAGGTCCTGGTGCGCTTTGAGGGCGGTCAGCTCGGCTCGCTGGACATCTACTTCTCGGTGGACTTCCCCTTCCCGCGCTGGGAGATCGAGGTGATGGGCTCCGAGGGCGCCCTGCGCACCAGCCAGGACGCCTACGAGGGGACGCTCTTCGTCGCCGACGGGCCGAGGCGCTTCAGCCGCGATCAGAACGACCTGCTGGCGGCGGAGGTCGGCGACTGGCTCGGCGCTGCTGAGGAGGGCCGCGACCCGCTGGTGACGATTGAGGATGCGCGGCAGGTGATGGCCCTGTGCTTCGCCGCCCGCACCGCCGCCCACGAGCACCGCGTCGTGAGCCTGGCTGGTGCGTAGGCACACGCGCCTGCCCGGGAGGCCGTGGTCCACCGACGCGCTCAATGAGTTGCGCTCATCACGGGAATGTGGCTCAGCGCCAGCTTGTTCGACCTTGCTGAAGAGGTGAGAGATCGTGTCAAGAGGGAAAGGCGAACTCGCGGTGGCCGCCTTGGCGGCGATGCTGCTGTTCTGCTTGCCTTACTGCGCTGCAACGGCGGCGACGCTCACGATCACGGGCACAGTGCTCACGCCCGACGGCGAACCCGCTGCTGGAGCATCTGTTTTCGCGGAATGGTACTTCGTCAAGGGGCCGCGCGACTATTCGACGGTCAAGGCGGAGACCACCAGCGCCGAGGACGGCAGCTTCACCCTGGTCCTGGAGGGCGAGGGTGAGCCGATCGAGCAGTGGGCCGTTGGCGTCGTCAAGGAGGGTTACGGACTGGGCTGGACGCGGGTGAATTCGGCGGAGGCCGACAACGTACTGCTGCGTCTCAATGAGGAAGCCGTGATCACCGGCATAGTGAGAGACGACGCCGGCGAGCCGATTGCCGGGGCTGATGTGGGTATGGCGGGGGCGGTTGGAGAGGATCGGGGAGACGTGATCTACGCCATCCAGAGATTCAAGACGACCACCGGAAATGATGGCCGTTTTGAACTGCCGGGCATGCCGGGGGGCAAGAAGGTCCGCCTCTACGTCAATGCAGATGGCTGTGTCACAGAGCATACGAGTGAGAAGCCTGCCGAACTGATGAAGGACCTGGAGATAACGCTGCATCCGGAGGCTGCTATCGCAGGACGAGTAGCGCGGAACGGGGAGCCGGTATCCGGCGTGACCGTGTGGTGCAAGGCGCGGCCACCAGCCTACAAGCGCGGCGCAGGCGGAACCGATCAGGACGGCCGTTACGTGGCGCGCGGTATGCCTGGTGGCGTCTACGACGTGTATCTCGAGGCTCCCGAGGGCTGGACTGCCACGCCCCATCGCAACATAACCTGCGTGGCGGGAGAGACCGTGGATGACATCAACTTCGAGCTGATCGAGGGTGGCCTCGTTGCAGGAACCGTAAGGGACCGCGTGACCGAGGAGATCGTAGCCGGCGCCACCGTCGGCGCCTACGTGTCACAATCTGAGTTCCCCTTCAGCGGGCTCTGGCACACAGGGTCTGACGAGGAGGGGCACTACCGTCTTCGCCTGCCGCCGGGCGAGTACCTGCTGCACGTGGACGGCAGGGGGCAGGGCTATGCGTACCGTGGCGAGGAGCCGTGGCTGCACAAGGTTGAGATTGTCGCCGCTGAAACCATCGAGAGCTTCGACATCCTGGTTACGCCCGAAGCAAAGCTGGCGGGCGTCGTAGTTGACAGCACCGGCGACCCGGTCGCGGGCGCGGAGGTCGGGGTGAGCGATTTCAACATGAGCGCGACCAGTGATGAACAGGGGCGTTTTGAGGGAGATCTGCGCTCCAAGCGCTTTCCGCTGGAGGTGTTCGCATTCCACCAGGAACGGGGGCTCGTCGGGCGACTGTTGCTGCGAGAGTACGCGCTCGAGGTCGAGGTCGTGATGAAGCCCGGTTCGTACGTGAAGACGCGGCTCGTGGACGCGGACGGCAACGGCCTGCCGGCGGTACGGGTCACGTGCACGTACACCGTGTGGCGAGGAGATCGGACCGGGTCGGTGGTGTACGCCCCCAAGCAGGACACGGATGCCGACGGACGTGTGCGCGTGGGGCCACTGCCCGCGGGTGTGAAACTGGAGATCTACATCCACGGCAAAGAGGCTCGGTACATCGCTGAGAGCGACTGGCTCGAGGAGTTCGTGCTGGAGCCGGAGGAGGAACGCGACCTCGGCACCGCCACCGTTGACATGGCCGGGCAGAGTATTCGTGGCCGCGTGATGGATGCCGAGCGCAACCCGGTGGAAGGCTGTATCGTGGTGGACTTGCAGAGCGAAGCCATGGCGCGCACCAACGAGCTGGGCGTGTTTGAGATAACCGGGCTGCCCTACAGGGACGTCCGATCCTCGCCGCCACAGAGCTACGAAGCCGTCCTGATCGCGGTGCATCCCGACCTGAAGCTCTACGCCACCGAGGTCAAGATGGACCCCGACTGGGGCTTCGAGGCTCACATGGTCCTGGAGCCTCTGGGTAGTATCAAGGGTCGCCTGCTGGACGAAGAGGGCCGGCCCATCGCAAAGCAGCGGGTCAAATTGACGGCTACGGATATCCCGTACGTGGCTTGGCCGGACGCGCTCAGCGCCCACCGCTACGAGGCCAAGCTGCGCGCTGAGACTACGACGGATGGTGACGGCAGGTGGAGCTTCGACGGCCTGCTTCCGGGCTTCGACTACTACGTGACTGCGCGCGATAGCGACGACGGCAGAACGCTGAGCCTGTTCTACGAGCGCGTTGCCACCGAGCCTGGTGCGACAATAGACCTCGGCGACATAACCAGGGGACATGACGGCGAGTAATGCGCGTCGGGGACCTGCGGTCACCCGCCCAGCCCAGCGCGTCTGAGACAGGATAGCTTCGGGCTGACGCCTACCCGCTGTCTAGCAGCCCCCCATCCCAGTAAGGGGTGACGAGGATGCACTATATGCGTCTACTTGCGTTTGTCGTCTTGGCTGCTTCTGCTGCGTATGCGGCAGAGCCGGTCGAGTACGTCTGTCCGTTCGTTGATGAAGGGCCTGAGACAGACGGGACGCTCGATGAGCCCGCGTGGACAGCCGCGCCCGCGCCCCCGGCCTTCACCGAGATGGGCCTCTCGACGGCCGAGGCGAAGGACCCGACCGGGGTGCGCATGCTGGCCGGGCCGGAGGCCCTCTACCTCGGCCTCGATATGACCAGCGCCCCCGGGCAGCCTCCCACGGCCGTCGAGCGCGAGCGTGATGGCAAGACCTTCAACGATGACTCGTTCGAACTCTTCCTGTGCACCGACCCGGGCGAGGGAAGGTGGTATCGCCTCTGCATGAACGCCGCCGGCTCGATCGCCGATTCACTCTCCGACCCTGGGCTAATGCCCGAGGAGCGCGTCGCCTGGAACCCGGAGTGGCGACACGCCGCCGTCAGCCGCGAGGGCGGCTGGACCGCCGAAGCCGCCATCCCCTGGGCGGCCTTCGGGCTGGAGGGCCGGCCCGCGCGCGGGCAGGTCTGGCGCGTGCGCATCGGGCGCACCGCCGAGCACTTCCCCAACAGTATGTGGCCCGCCAACGCCACCGGGAGCTTCCACAATCAATCCGTCTTCGCCTACCTGATCTTCGGTGATCGGAACCTGCTCGTCAACGGCGGGTTCGAGGGCGAGGTTGACGAGAACGGTCGGCCCGCCGGCTGGTCGTACTCGTACAAGCCCACGCACGGCGATGGCAAGATCGAGCTCTCCCGCGAGAACGCTCAGGCCGGCGAGCAGTGCATCCGCTACGAGAAGTCCGACGCCATCAAGTGGTACCCGCAACTGCATAGTCAACCCGTGCCCGCGCAGCCGAACTCGGTGTACGAGTACTCTGCGCTGGTCAACTGCCCCGTGCAGTTCGTGATGCGCTGGCGGCTGATCGGGCCGGAGTCGGTCAAGCGCTCGACGGTGCAGCCGCCGACTGACGGCTGGGAGCGGTGCACGGTCGAGATCGAGGTCGGCTCCGGCGTGGAGGCCATCT
>CBFDBV010000084.1:0-13189 GCA_965603135.1 uncultured bacterium | reverse complement strand
GGGAAGGCGTAGCCGAAGTCGTACCGCTCCGAGTCGGTGTCATCGAAGGGGCTGCCGCCGTAGGCGTAGTACTTCCAGGGCACGTGCACGGTCAGCGGCGAGAGCCACATATACAGCCCGTTGACGATGCGGTTCCATTCGGGGACGAAGAACGAGCCGCGCATGTTGTAATAGGTCCAGCCCTCATCCCCGCTGGCCTCGAGCATCTGCGCGAGCTCCTCGAAGGTGTGCCCGGCCTTGAGCCACTCGTCGAGCGCGTGGCCGTTCATACAGCGGATGTCAATGTACGGGTCGGACTGCTCCATGTACTCCTCCCAGCGCCCGGGCATCGTGTGCAGCGTCTCATAGAAGCGGAAGCCGGGCGTCTGCTTGACCACCTTCGCCGCGTCAATGAACCTCGGCATCCGATTGCGGCCGAAGACCTCATCCATGTGCGTGAGCACTACCTCGAACTCCGGGAACTCGGCCTCGACCTGCTTGAGGCCTGCGAGCACCTCGCCCATTATCCGGCAGAACTCCTCGTTCTCGGCCAGCGGCTCGCTGTCGTCCTCGGCGGTCACTCCCTTGAGACCCATCAGACGGGCGAGCGTGAACACGCTGTCCTGGACGACGATAGCCCCGTGACCGCCGTGTTGGCGCATTGCCTCCAGCAGCGCGCGCACGTGATCGTAGCTCCAGGTGATGGTGCCGTCCTCAGCGCGCTCGAAGGCTATGCCCACGTGCGGGCACAGCGTCGTGCAGCCGTGCGCGGCCATGTCCGCCAGCTCGGCGTGCAGCACCTCCGGGTTGTCGAGCAGGTTGGTGAAGGTGTAGTACATCCCGTAGCGCTTGTCGGGCGCCTCGACGAGCTGGATGGGAAGCACCTCCAGCTCCAGCGCGAACTCGGTGGCCTCCATCCCCTCGGGCGCGACGCTGATGGTGCCCTGGTATGTGCCCGGCTGCGCCTCATCGGGGACGTGCACGATGATGTGCGCCTCCTTGAGGTTGCCGGCGGGCAGCCAGAACTCGCGATTCGGGAAGAGGAAGCGGGATACCACGTCGTAGTTCTCGAGGTCGGGGTCCATCCAGTAACCGCGCCTTTGCAGAACGCGCCGGATGAGGCGCACATCCACCTGCGGGTCAGGGATCTCTCCCACCGGCCCCCGAAGCGCGCCGCAGGTCACTCTCACCCCGGGCATATCGCGGGCCGCGCAGATGATGAACTGAACCGCCTCGTACTCGCCCGGCGCGGCCGCGATCCTCATACGCTCCGGGAAGCTCTCGCCCAGCGGCTCCATCGTCGGATCAATCATATCCACCGGATGGCCGGGGTAGATGACGTAGCCGTTCGGCGCCTCGGGCAGCTCGAACCGGAACTCGGCCACCTGGGTGCGCAGGCGCTGAAGGGCGATCTCCTCCTCGGCCATCTCGCGAGCGAAGGGCGGCGGAGGCTGGGCGCCCTCGGGCGCGAGCAGCAGGTCGGCGAAGATGCCCACCGCGCCCGCGTCCTCGTCCCCGGCCGGCTTCGCCTCCAGCCTTATGTTCTTCGCATCCGCGACGGACACGTCGAGCCTCGCGGCGGCGCTGCCCGGGGTTGTCGGCCCGCTCGAGAAGAGCTGCTCCCCGTCGGCGCTGATCGTCAGCGCCACCGCGCGGCCCTCGGGGCTGAACGCGCTCGCGCCCGCCTGTCCGGTCAGCCTGGCGAACCCCTCGGGCACCGCGTACTCCACGTAGCCGGGCGCTCGCAGGGCAATCCCGCGCGCGTAGGCCGTCGTCCCGATGACCAGCGGCATCTCGCGGTCGTCAATCGCGTGCTGCACGTCGAAGCCGACGGCGCCCACCGCCTGGCCCTGGTCGGCGGGCTCCAGGTCGGTCAGATAAGTCGTCAGGGCTTCTTGCGGCTCCGGCGACGCGCTGGACGCTATCTCGTCGGCGGTGCGCGCGACGTTGGATATGCGCAGCTCATCTATCACGAGCGGCCCCGCTCCGACCGTGAACTCCTCCGGTGTGCCCACCATCGCCGCCGCGTCCGTCACCTCGGCAACGAGTTCGCCGTTCGCGTAGAACTGGATGACGTTGCCATCCCAGACGGCAGCGAGGTGGTACCACTGGTCCGCGACCCAGGCCGAGGGGTCCAGGCCCACGCGCTTCCAGACGTGAGCATCCTCAGGCCCGCCCTGGAATGCCGCCCCAAGCTGCTGTGCGTTGATGCGGCTGATGGAATTGAAGTTGAGGTAGCAGTTGCTCGGCGTGCGGAAGCTCAGGATGTGCAGGTCCGGGACAGTGCCCGGCTCCCAGGTGCACTTGAGCCAGAGTTCGATGGTCCCGGCCTGCGGGTTGATCTTCTCAGCCGCGCGGTAGGTCAGCCGCTGGCGTTCGTCGAGCGATGCGGCGCTGCCGAACTTGCCCTCCACCAGCTCGACCTCTCCGCTGTATCCCGCCCGCCAGTCGCCCGCGCAGTAATCGGGCGCCGGGGACTTGTCGAACCGCGCCAGGAAGGTGGTGTGCTCGTCGGTCGGCGCCTGCGCCAGGGCCGAACTTGCGACCAGCAGAGTTGCGCCAAGAAACAAGGCTGTTTGCATCATACTTCCTCCTTCGTGCAGACCATCGTCAGGAGGCGCCGGTCTGCGGACCGGCGGGCGGCCCGCCGGGGCCACGGACTCAGGCGTCGCCTCTCCCGTCGGCTGGCTCGCGCGGGTCATCCGTTATCATGAACTTGTCGAACCGCTTCCCATCGGGCGCGGACTCGACCGTGAGCGTATGCTCGCCGGCCGCCAGCTCAAAGGTGCGCGGATTGCCGCTCGGCATCTCGCCCACCGGGTCCCAGCCCCAACGCCCCGGCCTGGTGTTCACGGCCCACCGGACCCGCCGGTCATCAACCATCACCGTGCAGCGACCGACCTTCTCGGCCCGGCGCATCGTCCGCGCCCAGATGGCGTACTCGCCGGCAACGGGCAACGTGAAGGTCAGCTTGACCGATCCTCGCCCATCGCCCTCGGCGGGCATTGCCGCGCACTTGCCCTCGGAGGCATCATCTTGCTCCGCCACCTGCAGCATGCCCGCAAGCTCGCCGCTCTCCGCCTCCAGGCTGATCGTGTGCGGCTCGAAGGCAGGCAAGTCCACCGCCACCCTCGCCGGTTCCGACTCGTTGAAGTGGCCGTCAACGGCGGTGACGGCGAAATGACAGGCCGTGCCCGGATTCAGCAGGCCCCAGGCGAGCGTCTCGGTGCCCGCCGGAGAGGCGATCAGGGCAACATGCTCACACTCGAAGTCCGGCGTTGCGCCTTGATAGACGTTGTGGTACGAGACCGTCGGGTCGTCCGACGCCGGCCAATTCAGGTGAACCGTGAAGGGGCTGAGCGCCTCAGCCCTCGACTGCGCCGGCGCAGCGGGCGCCTCCTCGTCAGGCCGCATCATCCCCGTCGGATTGAAGTCGGGGTCATCGGTCAGGAGCACCTTGTCCAGATGCGCCGCGGCATCCTCCGTGGTCAGCGTCAGCGTCTGCTCGCCGGCCTCAAGGTGCACGACCTGGGAGACCTTCTGCCATTGCCACCCGCGGCCGTCGCACCTCATCTCATCGGAGAGGTGCCCAACCGCCACCCGCCAGGCGCCTTCCCCGCGCGTGCGTCCCCAGAGGAGATACTCTCCCTCCCTGGGCACCTGCAACTTCAGCTTGCACGCGCCCTCGCCCTCCCGGTCCTCCCACCTCGCCACGTAGTATCCGTTCGAGCACGTGGCCTGCTCGATGAACTCGCGGATCGGCAGCGTCATCTCCCCCGCCTCGGGCTCGTAGCAGTGACGGATGCCCGCCGGCCAGCTCGCGGAACTGCAGACCTCATTGCTGGGGCGGCTTTGCAGGCCGGAGTGCTCGACGGCCGTCACCACGTAGTGCGCGACCCCCGCCGTGTCGGCATCCGTGAATGTAGCCTCGGTCAGCGGCTGGGGTGTGATCTGCGTGTACCCGATGCCGCTCTCGGGGCTGCGCCAGACGAGGTAGCCCCTCAGCTCGCGGCACTGCTCCGGCTCGCGCCAGGTCAGGGCGGCGGCGTTGCCCTCGGCTTCCACCTCCAGGTCACGCGGCGGGTCGGGATAGCGCGCAACCGCCACGTAAAGCTCGGTATAATCCCCAAGGCTGTCCGAGTCAAAGGCGACCTTGGTGCCGTCGGGGCTGGGGTTGGGATGAGGGTGGGTGGAGTGATGGTGCGGGTGCCAGATGTTCGCGTGGCTCATGAAGGCGCTGCCGTGCAGAGACAGCCGGTGGCATATCTCGCTGCCATCCAGCCGCAGCCGCAGAATGCTGTTGGCGTAGGGCCCGCCGCGCGGCACGTCGGAGACGAACCACTCGCCGTCCAGGCAAGAGCCGCCGTGGCCGCCAGCGGAGAGGTTCATGACCACCCGTGGCTCGCCGCCCGGCTTCACCGCCCAGATCTTGCCGCCCTCGTAGAAGGTCAGCTCGCTGCCGTCGGGCGTCCAGTCCGGGTGCCCGCCGCTGGCCGGGAGGTCAGTGAGCTGAGAGCCGTCCGGCAGCACCACGTGCTGCGTCCGCGGATCGTCGCGGTTGAAGAAGATCATGAGGTCATCGCGCTTGGTGAAGCGCAGGCGGTGAATCCAACCCTCGAGCGGGAGCCTCTCCAGGGTGCCATCCCGCGAGGCGAGGTAGTAGACGTTGTCCTCGGGGTCCTTCTGGGAGCGCCTCGCCAGCAGGAAGTACTCCTCGGAGGGGTGGGGTGGATAGAAGCTCAGGTCGCGGCGGTCGGCGGTTACAAGCACCTTGTCCTCGCCCGTGTCCAGGTGCCTCTCGATGAGGCAGGTATGTTCGTCATCGCGGCGGACGCCGTAGATCACGTTGCGGTCCTTGACGCTCCAGAACGGCGACAGCAGCGAGGCATCGCCCGGCGCGCGGAAGACACGGGCGCGTTCGCCGTCGGCGTCCATCAGCCAGTAAGACGAGCCGCCCAGCCGCTGGGACACGAGAAACATAGCGCTGCCGTCGGCGTTCCAGACGTCTATGTCGTAGTACTGCAGCAGGTCCACCGAGGGGTCGTCGGTCACCTTCCAGACGTAGTTGAGCGTGGCGGGGTCGAGGAAGACCGTGCGCTCGGAGATGAAGGTGGCACCCTCGGGCGGGGCGACGCCCGGCCGGGCGAAGAAGAGGCGCTCGGAGGCCGGTGCGTCGCCGACCATCAGGTGCGGGCACCAGCCTCTGCGCGCCTGGAGGCCATCGAGGCCGAAGTGAGGCGCGGGAATACTGCGGCGGCTGCGCTCGTAGGCCGCCTGCTCGTCTTCATCGAGCGTGCCGGTTATCTTGACGCTGCTGATCTTCACGTAGCTCTCCGTCCCGCTGGCGTAAAGCCCCAGATGCAGCCCGACCGTCCCCGACCAGCCCAACTGCTCAGGGATGTTCATCAGCACGATGCCCGGCTTGTTGGCGGCGCACAGCCCGCCGATCTTCTCCTTGGTCTTGTCGTTGATGAGTGTCACGCGGAAGCCCGCCGAGAGGTCCACGATGTGCACGACCAGGTAGGGGTTGGCGTCGAAGTCTACGGCCTCCAGATTGCGGTAGATGCTCGTGCCCCAGGTGACCTCGCCGCCTGGCGGGTCAACCAGGGTAAGCACGCCGCCCTCCACTGAGAACTCCGGCGGCGTCCTGGGGTTGTTGGCGTACCATCCCTCCGAGTCGTCGAACTCGTCAACGAAGGCCGGCTCCTGACCGAAGCAGGGCACGGTCAGTATCAGGAGCAGCAAACATGCGAGAATCGCATAGTACATAGCGGCCGGTCCTCTCGAGCTCAGTTAATCGCGATAAACAGATACAATCTCATAGATCGCCCACGCCGTCGCGATAGCCGCGATCAGCGCCGTTGCAGCCAAGTTTGGCTTGCCGCGACGCCTCACGATGGGCGGTCTGTCGAAGTCGATTACGCTCATGACGATGGTCGTGCCCGAGATCACCACCAACAGGCCACAAACCGATAGCCCAACTGGGCTCCCTACGTTCTTGGGCAGCACCAGTATCCCCCACCCGAAGGCAACCACCGAGCACGTCAGCAACCCCACCCTTCTGCCGCGATAGATGTCTATGAATAGCAGTAACCCGAGGATCCACCATGCGTACCAGACCACCACGCCAGCATTGTCGCTGACTCCGGCTATCTCTCCCTGCACGGCCGCACAGACGGCATAAATCCCGCCCAGGTACCACTGGCCCATCAGAGGGTCAGCCACTGCCTTGTCGGCCCACATGAAATAGTACACCGTCATGCCCGCGGTCAACACCAGGAAAAGCAGGGCGAGCCACACCATTCCCGGGTTGGGGTTTTCTCCGGTTGCCGACAGCCCTGCCACCAACCCCATCACTGCTACCAGCAGGGCGGCCTCGGCCAGCACGACGCCATCCACCGCTTTCACAGGAATCCCTCGGCTGTTGGAGCCGCCGTCAGAAGCGCTTGAAGTCCGCGTACTCCTGGCCGCCGATCTGAGCTATGTAGCTCTTCTCCCGGTACTCGGCCACCATCTTCTCATCCAGCGGATACTCGCCGAACTCAGCCGCCGCGTCGAGCATCGCGCGGTAGTTCTCCGGCCTCACCGCCGGGTGGATGCTGTTGCTGGAGGCCAGGATGTGCCCGCCGCCGGGCGAGGCCTTCGCGATGGTCTCCTTGACCGCCTCCACCACCTGCTCGGGCGTGCCCCGGCTGAGCAGCTCCCCGCAGTCCACGTTACCGCACACCGCGATCCGGTCGCCGTAGGCATCCTTGACCTCGCCGATGTCCAGCCCGGCGATGGGCTCGATGGGGTCAATGGCGTCAATGCCCGCGTCAACCATCATATCCAGGATCGGCCAGATGTTGCCGTCGGTGTGCTTGATGAAGGGCGCGCCGGCGCGGTGGGTGACCTCGACGATCTCCGCCAGGTAGGGCTGGATGAACTGCTCGAAGTGCGCCGGGGACATCATCGGCGCGTGGCGGTGGGCGTAGTCGTCACCCGTCAGCCCGATGTCCGCGCCCATCTCCAGCGCCCGCTCCATCACGCGCTGCTTGTAGTCAATGACGATGCGGGAGAGCTGGTGGACCTTCTCGGGGTGCAGCGCGAAGTCCATCAGCAGCTTGTCCATCCCGCGCAGGTAGGCGCAGAACTCGTAGACATCGTGCCCCAGGAAGACGATGGCCTTCTTGCCCTTGAAGCGCTCGACGGCGATTTGCAGCGTCTCCAGGCGGTGATCGGCCTCAGCGTCGGGCGCGCGGTAGCCGTCGAGGTCGTCCCAGCTCTCCAGGGGATGGCCCACGGCGTAGGGGATGTCGAAGTCGCCCGGGTTCCAGACGATGCCCCACTCATCGCGCTCGAGCCCCTCGCCCACAGGCTCCTTGCGTTGATCCTCGACCAGGGTCACGCCGTCCAGCTCGCGCTCGACGAGATCGTGGTAGGTGATGTCCCCGTAGAGGGCGTCAATGACCGGCTGGTTGACGATGAGCTCCCAGACGGGGACTCTGTCGGGCTGCTCGCGCCGCAGGGCGGTCATCACGCGCTCGAGGCTGTTCATCTTTGCCAGCCACCTCCAGCCAACTCGGACCACGGACGTCGGACATCAGACCAACGACGTACGACAAACACCTGCGACCGCTTGCGGTCGCCGGGCAGGGAGGATGGTGCTCCGAGGTCCGGTGTCCGAGGTCCGAGGTCCGATGTCTGATGTCTGATGTCCGATGTCCGATGTCCGACTACGCGGGCGGCTCCAGCTCACAGGCTTCCCGCTCGCAGTCCATCGCCCCGGCGAGGAATCCAAGCAGCACATTCGCGTTGCCCAGCGCCGCCCCCTCCTGCAAGGCGGAGCCGACGGGACTGACCGGCTTGCCCGCCTGCTCCAGGAAGTGAGCGGGCCTGGCCCCCAGGCTCTTGGCGGCGGCGATGGCGACGGCCGCCTCGCCGTAGCCGGCGCCCTCGTTGCGCAGGGAACGGACCTGCGCCGGTGCACAGAGCAGATAGTGGCTCACCTGCTTGTCGAGGAGCTGCTGGAGTTCCGGGCTGGCGCCGATGCCGAGCAGGTTGAGCCGGGCCAGCAGGGCGTGGCCGCGAGCCTTGACGCTCTTGCGCCGCGCCCGATTGACGGCATGCAGTGCGTCTATGGCCTTTTCGGTGGTCTGCGTGGACACCATGCGTACCTCGTCGGCCAGAGCCCTTCTCATCCGCGGGCTGCGGATGAGGCGCTCGAGCACCGTCGTGGCCTGTTCAGCGGCTCTCTGGGCGGTCCGAACCTGCGCCACCGTGTCGGGCGCCTCGGTCATTGCCAGCCCGATGGTGGACAGGCCCCGCTTCAGCTCGGTCACGCCATTGCGCAGGACGCGCAGGTCCGCCGGGTCGCCCTGGCCGGCCTGGGCGGTCGCAAGCTGCTTCTGCGTGGCCGGCAGCAGCTCTTGGAGGTCCGCGCTGACTGTCGAGAAGTCCTCGTTGACGCTCTCAAGCACGTACACCGACTCATTGGAGCGGGTGATGGCGGCGTTGGCGCGCACCACCAGCTTCTGAACTCCTTCGGTGACCTCGATGTTCGTCTCCGCCAGAGACATCAGCCGCTGGTTCATACCCTTGACCATCGCAACGAGGTCGCTTATGTCGCCGGAGAGGGCGCCGCCGTAGGTGCCGGCATTCACGATTGTCTGGTCGGCCGTGGATTGCAGGTCTCTGGCGGTAGCCAGCAACTCGCCGGCGTGCGTGCGCCCGGTCTCGCCGACTCCGGGCAACTCGTGGGGCTGCTTGCCCTGGACGGCGGCGAGCTGGGTCTGGGCGTAGTCGTGATCGGCTGAGACCCCGAGCGCCGCCGAGTAGGCGGCGGCGGCCTTCTCGAACTCGCCCCGGCTGGCGTAGGCGTCGCCCAGGGCGATGTGCAGGTCCGCCGAGTCCGGAGCCAGCGCCACGGCCTGCACAAGGTACTCGATGGCCTGGGCGTTCTGAGCGCGTCGGGCGTAGCCCCGACCGATCTGGGTCAGAGACTCCACGTTCTCGCTGCTGAGTTCAGCGCGAGCCGTCTGCCGGTCGATGCGCCGCTGCGTGGGAGGGTGGGTCATGAAGTAGACCTCCCACTTGCTGGGGCGGCGCTTCTCGATGTCAGTCATCAGGCGGTTGAAGAAGGTGAGGCCGCCGTTGGGATTGTACCCCGCCCGGTACGACAGGAGGGTGCCGCTGTCATCGGCATCGTACTCGTCCTTGCGGCTGTAACGCAGCGACAGCAGCCCCAGCCCGATCCCCACGGCCTCGCCGATGGTTCTCGACTCGGACCTGATGACGGCGGCGAGGATGCTCATCAGCAGACTGCGCTTGAAGGCCTTGATGCTGTCGCGGTTGACCACGTGGCCTATCTCGTGGGCGAGCACAAACCACACCTCGTCCTCGGTCTCAGCGAAGTCGAGAAGCCCCGTGGTGACGTATATGTGGCCGTAGGGCGCAGCGAAGGCGTTCACCATGTTCGTCTCGATGACCTTGAACTCGTAGGGTATGTGCTGGCGGCGCGAATGGCTGACCAGCATGTGACCGGCGTTGCTGATCCACTCATTCATCAGCGGGTCCCGGCTCATATCATACGCCCGCTCGACGGAGGCCGCGGACATATCGCCCAGCGTCTCCTCCACATCATCCTCGCGACAGCCCGAGCAGCAAAGCCCGATCGCCACCACCAACGTGCCTACTACGCAAGCTCGTAACGCCCTGACACCTGTCAGTGAACGCAACACGCTCACCTCCAAACGGCAGCAACGACAGCGAGAACAGCGACGACAGCGACGACAGTTGACGGAAAACGGCAACGGCAAGGCGAAGCGCAGAGACACAGAGAACGGTGGACAAAGGGCGGGCGACTGCGCAGCAGTCGCAGGGTGATCGGGAACGGCTGACGCGGCGCGCAGTGATCGTCCCCCGTGGCCGCCAACGTATCCATCGGGATTCTACCCGCGTCCGGGGGTGGTGTCAAGAAAGCAGCGAACGACGGTAAACGACAGCGAAGGATACGCCGCTGTTTCCAGAGGAGCGCTTCCGCTCCGGCGATTCTCGCCCGACCTACTCGGTTCTCGCCAGTGCCTCGGCCAGCACCCGGTTGTAGGGCTCGGCGATCGCGGGATCATAGGGGTCGTAGCCTACGGCGGAGGCGGCGTAGATCCAGACGAAGCGGTAGCTTCGCAACAGCTCCTCGATGAGCGGGGCGAAGTCGTCAACCGACTTGAAGGGGGGATCCTCGCCGGCCACCCTGGCGGCCCAGTCTTTGAGCAAGCCGGGGTCGTGCCAGGGCGCGATGGTGCCGCCGAGTTGGAGGAGGTCGCCACGCTCCTCCAGAAGCGGCGCGAACTGCTCGGCGCAGGCGGAGATCTTCGCCCGCAGCATCCCCAGCGAGTCGTTGTAGTACCCGAGCCCGACCTGGCCGCCGTCCACGATGGTCAGCTCGATGTCACTCTCCTCCGCCGCGTCCATCATCCCGAGGAGCAGATACGCGACTGTGCGGTAGTATGTGTTGTTCTCCGGGCCGTAGCGGGGACGGTCGAGACCGGAGAACAGGGTCCAGATGAGGGCGCCGGCGTGCTCCTCTTCAACCACCTCGGCCATCTCCGCGCCGATCTCCTTCAGGCGGGTGATGACCTCCTCAACCGGCTTGCCGGCTTGCTGGGCCACGTAGACGGGATCGTAGGCCCGGTAGTCATTGTACGCCTCCAGGTCAACCACGATGCCGGGGGCGTTCAGCTCGTCGGCGAGTTGAAGCGACAGCCGCCAGATCGCCATCCAGTCCGACAGCGCGCCGGCCTCGTCCCAGAGATCAATGCCCTTGATGCTCGTGAAGTACTCCTTGGCCGGGGCGCCGGCGTGAGCGTGCCCCTCGGTGGCTCCGGGATGGCCGATGGCGCGATTGAAGAACACCCAGGGCCAGACGTGCTTGCCCGGGGCGTGCTCGCTCACCAGCTCGTCCACGGCCTCGTAGTCCTCGATGGCGGGCACGGCCTCCACGTCGTACGCGCCCACGACAGAGGAGGCGACGCCGTGATAGGGGGAGTGCGCGATGCTCTGCAAGTGCGCGGCATCCAGGTCGCGGAGCGAGGGCGTGCCGAAGGTGACCAGCAAGAGGTAGCTCAGGATGACTGGCACGCGCGGACCTCCTCAGCCTTCGTGGCGGCACCGCGACGACGAGCTAGCGTCGCTCTGACACGTACCGGTACGCGCTGTCGGCGGCGATGGCCGCATCGCCGACGGCGGTGGTTATCTGACGAAGCGGCGTAATGCGCACATCACCGGCTGCGAAGACGCCGGGCTCCGAGGTCGCCATCCGCTGGTCGGTGACGATGAAGCCGTTCTCAAGATCAAGCAGGTCGGCCACGAACTCGGTGTTCGGCTCATAGCCGACGGCGACGAAGAGGCCGTCCAGCTCCAGCGTGCTGTCCTCGCCGGTCTTCTTGTTGTGCAGCGTCACCGACTCGATGAGGTCTTCGCCGTTGATCTGCGTGGGGACGGTGTCCCAGATGAACTCGATCTTCTCGTTGGTGAGGCCGCGCTCGGCGAGGACACCCCGGGCGCGCAGCTCGTCGCGGCGGTGAATCACGTAGACCTTCTCGGCGATGTCCGCGAGATAGAGCGCCTCCTCGAGGGCGGTGTGCCCGCCGCCCACCACTGCGACGGTCAGATCGCGGTAGAAGAAGCCGTCGCAGGTGGCGCAGTAGGAGACCCCGCGCCCGGACAGTTCGCGCTCTCCGGGAATCTTCAGTCGCCTGGGCGAGGCGCCGACGCAGAGGATGATGGCCATCGTCGAGTAGGTCGGCCCCTCGGTGTCCAGGCGCCAGCGCTCGCCGGCCCGCTCGATGGACTTCACCTGCGCGTTCTCGAAGACGACGCCGGTGTTCTCGGCCTGCTGGGTCAGCCTTGCCATGAGTTCCGGGCCGGTGATGCCCTCGGGAAAGCCGGGGAAGTTCTCGATGAGGGTGGCGGTGGCGGTCTGCCCGCCGGGCACGCCCTCGGTGAGCAGAATCGAATCGAGGCCGTAACGTACAGCGTAGATAGCGGCGGTAAGGCCGGCTGCCCCGCCGCCGATGATGACCAGCTCGTGCTCGCGCACCTCAGGCACGCCCATTACGCATTGCCTCCAAGCTCGGAGATCCGGGTTTGCGCCCTGCGAAAGTACTCCGCGTCCTTCTCAATGGCCACGCAGTTGCGGCCGCTCTTCAGGCACACTGCGGGGACGCTTCCCACGCCCATGAATGGATCGAGAACCCAGAAGCCCGGCTCGCTGTGTCTAAGCAGGAGTCTTTGCAGAAGGTACTCGGGCTTCTGCGTCGGATGATCCCAACGCCGTCTCTCGTTACCCATGCAACTTGGGCCCTCGATGAAGTTGTGTGCGGCGAAGCTCTTCTGGGTCTCCCAGGGCCGAAAGAACGGCTTGCCACGGCTGGCATAGATAATGGCCTCCACCGAACTCTTGTACGCGGGAACGTGCACAACGCCATTCGTCTTGTGCCAGACAATGGCCGTGCGATACACGCATCCGAGGTCCTCCAGGAGGGCCTCGTAGTCTCCTAGCCGTTCGAACGGAGAGAAGATGAGCAGGGCTGCGTTTTCCTTCAATACGCGCATCGCCGATCGGAGCCAGGTGTAGTCGGTGTTCGCCACGGAGTCCCATTCCCCGAAATCCCGGTTCTGGTGCTTCTGCCAGGGAAGAGCGAAGTATGACTTGCGCTTTGAGTTGTAAGGCGGGTCAGTCAGCAGTACGTCGAACCGCTGCGTCAGGCGCTCCACCTCACCAGGCGTTTCGCCGTGGACGAGTTCAATGGTTGGCAACCCGCCCAAGCCCAATGTGGACTGAGCGACAGTCACCGCATCTCCTGGCTCACGCGCCATCCTTCACCTCCCAGAAGGCGAAGTGAATCGTGGTCTCGCCTCAGAGCGTAGCGTAAGAAAGGCCTGCTGGTCAAGGCAGCCGTCATTTGGCTCGGCCCCTGGCCGGCCCGTGCCTGCGATCCTGACCAGGCCCGTCGTGCGAGTACTGAAACTCCACGTCGCCGATGACGATGGTGTCGCCCTCGCGCACACCGGCCTCGCGCAGGAGCTTGAGCACCTCCTGCTCCTCAAGCTGGCGCTGGAACCAGGCGAGGCTCTCGTCGGCATCCATGTCCGTGGTGGCGGCAAGCTTCTCCACGCGCGTGCCCGTCACCTGAAGCACGTCCCCGGCCAGGCGCTCCACCTTCAGGTCGCG
>CBFDBV010000083.1:0-13430 GCA_965603135.1 uncultured bacterium | reverse complement strand
CTGTAGCGACTGAAGGTAGCACTGCATGGCCTCCTTCGCCATCTCCAGTGCCTCAGGTAGACTGTCTCCCTGGGTGTGGCAGCCCTTGAGCGCAGGGACGGACACGGAGTAGCCCCCGTCTTCCTCTCGCATCAGCACTACGGTGTAGGTCGCTTCCATCTCTCTACCACCTCGGGCCAACGCTCAACCGACTTCCGATAACCGACATCGCTATGCGTTGTTGACCCTACGTCCGACCTTGGCTGTCCGAGGTCCGAGACCGAACGTGGCTTCCTCGGTGTACGCCGGCCCCTCGGGCGTGAGTTCACTGCTCATAAGGACGAAGCGGTCCACGGCCATCGGCCCGACCGGGGCCGCCGCGAGAGCATCAATCGCCGCCAGCAGCTCCCGCGCCTTGCGCCCGCTCTTCACGCGCCCGAGCGTGAAGTGCGCTACGAACTCCCGCCTCTCCGGCTCGGCCAGGCCCGCCTGCGCGAGCGCAGCATCCAGCGACGCGGCCAGCTCCGCCAACGCAGGCGTGTCTCCCTGAGCGCCCAGCCACATCGTGCGCGGTGTGCCCCGGCTGCGGAAGCAGCCCACGCCTCCGACCGTAAGCTCACAGCCCCGCGCAGATGCCGCCACCTGTGCGGCCACGCCGCAGAAGTCCCGGAGGCGATCGGCCGCGACCTCGCCGATGAACTTGAGCGTCATATGCAGGTTGGGCCGCGCCACCCACTTGACCTTCGCGCCCGCGCGGTCCAGCTCGCGCTGAAGCTCCACGGCGCGATCCCGCAGCTCCTCGGCCAGCGGGATGGCGAAGAACAGGCGCAGCTCCTCCGGGCCTGCGCGTGGCATCGTCGGTCAGTTCCTCTCGACCGGAAGGCCCAGGATGCGCTTGCGCAGCATACTCAGCGCCATCTGCGAGACGCGCTGCTTGAACTGCTCACGCGTGCCCGGCCAGTTGTGCCGGCCGCAGATGGTCCCGCGCTCGTCCCCGACCGCGATGAAAACCAGCCCGACCGGCTTGTCCTCGGTGCCGCCTCCCGGCCCGGCGATGCCGGTCGTTGCCACGGCGTAATCGGCCTGATAGAGCGCCCGCACGCCCTCGGCCATGGCCTTGGCGCAGGGCTCACTCACCGCGCCGGATTCCTCGAGCACCTCGGCCGAAACTCCGAGGACATCCCGCTTGACCTCATTGCTGTATGCGACCACACCACCGATGAAGTAACGCGAGGAGCCCGGCACATCGGTCACACGAGAGGCCAGCAGGCCGCCGGTGCAGCTTTCGGCCACCGCGAGGGTGGCGCCGCGCTCGACCAGGGCCTTGCCGATGGCGACCTCCATACTCTCCTCGTCCACGCCGTAGACGTGGTCTCCGAGGCGCTCGCGGAGCGTGGCCTCCATCTCATCGAGCTTGCGGGTGGCCTCCTGCCCGGAGCGGGCCTTGGTCGCGATGCGCAGCTTGACCTCGCCGGGCGAGGCGTACGGCGCTACGGTGGGATCGGTCTGATTGCGGATTATGTCATCTATCTCGGCCACCAGCGACGACTCGCCGATGTCGCACAGGCGGATCATGCGAGAGCGAATGATGGCGGCATCTTTCCCCGCGCGGCTGAGCAGGTAGGGGAGCACCTCGCGCTGCATCATCTCGCGCATCTCCGGCGGCGGGCCGGGCACGGCGATGAGCACTTTGTCCTCGTGCTCTACCAGGAGACCGGGAGCGGTGCCGCAGGTGTTCTCCAGGAGTCTGCCGCCCTCAGGGCAGGTGGCCTGCTTGAGGTTGTTGGGCGTGGGGATGAGCCCGCGGCGGGCAAAGAACTCGTGCAGGTGGGCCTCGGCGGCGGGATCGGGTCGGAGGGGACAGCCGGTGACCTCGGCGATGGCCTCGCGCGTGAGGTCATCCTGCGTGGGGCCCAGGCCGCCGCAGAGGAGGACTACGTCGCAGCGCGACAAGGCTAGCTCGACAACGGACACAATGCGCTGGAGGTTGTCGCCCACGGTATGCCGGAAATGCACGTCCACGCCGATTTCAGCCAACCGCTGCGACATGTAACTTGCGTTCGTGTCCGTTATCTCGCCGAGCAACAGCTCCGTGCCAACGGAAACTATCTCCGATCTCAAGTGACAGGTCCCATCTCATATATGATATCCCCGGGCCGCGGAGCAGGAGCCTCCGCTTGCGCGCCCAGCCTGGGGGGGACGATACCATTATACCGGAGCGAGGGGCTCGCTGTCAAACGGTAGTGGAGGCCGGCTGACCTTTCGAAAACGACAGGCAGGACACACACACGAGCGCCGACCCCGTCTGGGCGGGGTCGGCGTGATAGTAGTCTCTGAGCGACGGGCTGGCCCGATCTCGCGCGGGCCATTTCGCGCTAATTCTTGCGACGGCGCAGCTTTGCGGCCAGGCCCGCCAAGCCGAGGGTGAACATCGCGAGGGTCGCCGGCTCGGGCATGTGCGCCTCCATGATCTCCCAGTCGGCCCCATCCACCTCGCTCTCCCACGTGATCTGCCCGTCCCAAATGCGGGGGTAGAGGTCGTTCCAGTCGTTGTTGGTCACCTGGTATGCGGTGGTGCCATCCCAGTAGAAGATCTCGTTGTCGTTGCCGTCAGAGCCCCACCAGGTGATGTGCCCGTTATTGATCTGCGGATCGTAACAGGAGCTGCTGTCGTCCGTCACCTGGGTGATGTTTGGGTCGGAGCCGGACCAGGTCCCGTCCCAGAAGTAGATGTTATTTTCGCCGACCCAGGCGATCTGGCCGTTGTGGATGTGGGGGGAACTCTCCCAGACGGTATTGTCCGTAAGCTGGACCACGTTCGGGTCCAAGCCGGACCAGGTGCCATCCCAGTAGAAGATCTCCCCCGGGCTGCCGTACTCGTACCCGTACCAGGTCATCTCACCGCCGTCAATCTGCGGGGCCGCATCGTCCTCCAAGGCGCCGTTGTCGGTGATCTGTCTTACGGCGCCTCCGTTCCAGTAGAAGATCTCGAAGTCATCGTTCTCGAACAGGTCGAAGCCATGCCAGATGACCTCGCCGTCGCAGACGCGAGCGCTAGTATTATTGAAGGGACTGTTGGTGAGGTAAGTGGCGCTGTTACCGTCCCAGTACTCGATGGTGCCCACACACGACCACACCACCTCCCCGTTCCGGATATCGGGGCTGCCATCGTCCCAGGTGTTGTTGGAGATGTTGGTGGTATTGGTGCCATCCCACAGCCACACTTCGTAGTCGCTGCCGTCGGAGCCTCGCCAGGCCACCTGGCCGTCCCAGATGTCCGGCTGGTGGTGCGCGAATGCTGCTGTGCTGATCTCTGTAGTGGTGGTGCCGTCCCAGTAGAAGATTCTGCTCCCACCCTCCCACACGATCTGGCCGTCGTGGATCTCTGGGTACCGATCGTCCCTGCCGGAGTCATCATCCGTCAACCGGGTGGCTCCGAAGGGCCAGGGCTGTACGTCGGCCTGCAGATGCGGGGCGCTGGTCAGGCATACGAGGGATCCGACGAGGGCGAGCCTCAAAGCGAGAAGGACTCGTTTCATGGTGGGGGGCACCGATCCTCAGCAAGTGGAATTGGGTACTCTGGCAGTCACGCTGATATTGAGTATTCTGCCCCTGCGCGCAATGCCCTTCATGCGATTCAAGATTCTTTTGCATCAGAGATGCAGGGCCGAACGGGAACGCCCAGCGAGCGACGGCCTCACCCATCCATAGGGACACCCCCGGCGTCACAGCGCCGTGCAAGGAGGTGATGCGGGTCTGAGGCGGAATACTGCTAGTGCGCAGCGGGCGACGAGCCGACCTTCCGGAGGTGCTGACCGATGGATTTTCGCGAGCGCATAGAAAAAGACGAGAACGCGCTGCAAAAGATAGTCAGTGAGCTCCCGGGGTTCGAGGGCTACTTCGAGCGCGAGAAGCGACGGGCCGCAGATAAGATGCTGCGCGAATTCCTCTGCAACCAGCTCGACGAGGCGGTGGAGGACCTCGAGAAGGTCAGCGCCAAGTGGTCGCGCACCGGAGAGTTGGAATACCTCGATGACCTGGAGCGCGTGAGCGGCCTGCTCATGCGCGCCGGCGACAAGCTGCGCTTCGCCGACTACGGCTACACCGGGTTCTTTGACGCGGCCAAGATCGGTGAGGAGGAACTTCAACGCTTCTACGAGTACGACCTGTCGCTGCGCAGCTTCATCGCCGACATCAAGGACGAGGTGGGCAAGCTGGCGGAGGCGGGCAGCGAGGAGTTGCCGCTTCGGTTGGGCGACCTGGAGGAGGCGATTGACGCGCTCGCGGAGATGATCGCCGAGCGAGAGAATGTCACGGCCTCGCTGGTTCCCTGAGGAGCGCGGGGAAGATATGACCCGGGCACGCTGGCTGGAGCCGGGCGACCGGCTCATCTTTGACGGGGCTGACCACGAGGTCAGTCGCCTGGTCATCGGGCGCGCCGACCGGCTCAACTTCCAGCGGGTGACGATACGGCCCAGCCTGGGCGGCGAGCCCCACGACCTGCTCCAGGTGGAGGGGAGGTTGCTCGCGGCCGATCCACTGAAGCCGGAGGACCTCCGGGGCGAAGAGGTGACCATCGGCGAGCGAGACCTCAGCCTCCGCTGGGAGGGTGAGGTCCGCACGGAGGTATCCAAATCACAGGGAGAGCATCGCTTCGGTCTGGGACGCTGCGCCTACTACGAGGGCGACGACGGCTGCGTAGCCGTGCGCGTGGAGGAGGACGATGAGGGTTACGCCATCCTGGGCACGCCCCTCGACCCGTCGCGCCTTGACCTCCGGTTCACGTAACGGCGGGCAAAGGGCAATGGGCAATGGGGAACGGCCGACAGCGACCATCGGGCCCTTGTCCGCTCCTCTGGACCGCCACCAGTCGTCAGACCCGGCCAGGTGAGCA
Source organism: uncultured bacterium (assembly GCA_965603135.1). Taxonomy (GTDB): domain Bacteria; phylum Armatimonadota; class Zipacnadia; order Zipacnadales; family UBA5352; genus CBFDBV01. The sequence continues at coordinate 8,557 of CBFDBV010000083.1, read as the reverse complement.
GTTACCGGCATAGGGCAGCGGTTGGCAGTCGTCGGTCGTTAGTCCGAGGTCTGATGTCTGAGGTCTGATGTCCGAAGTCCGAAAAGGAGGCAATGATGATGCCCGCGATAGATGTAGTCCAATGGACCGACTTCACCGGCGATGAGATCGTGCACCGCTGGCCGGCCTACGGGCCGGGGAACATACACCTGGGCTCGCAACTGACGGTGCGCGAGAGCCAGGCTGCCGTGCTCTTCCGCGATGGCAAGGCGCTGGATGTCCTCGGCCCCGGTCGGCACACGCTGGAGACGGCCAACCTGCCCCTGCTGGATAGGCTCATCAACATCCCGTTCGGCGGAGAGACGCCCTTCCAGGCGGAGGTCTACTTCGTGAACATGCGGACCTTCACCAACCTCAAGTGGGGGACGGCTACGCCCGTGATCTTCCGCGACAGCGAGCTTCAGACCGTGCGCTTGCGCGCCTTCGGCCTGTTCACGATGCGGATTGACGACCCGCAGCTCTTCGTCAACAAGGTCGTCGGCACCGAGCACCGCTACGATACGGAGACCGTCGCGGGCTGGCTGCGGGACTTCATCGTCGCGCGCTTCTACGACCTGCTGGGGGAGACGCTGGACACGGTGCTGGACCTGCCGAAGATGTACGACGAACTGGGGGCGGCCACGAAGGCGCGGCTGACCGATGACTTCCGCAACTACGGGATGCAGCTCGAGGACTTCCTGATTGACGCCATCACGCCGCCGGACGAGGTCGTCGAGATGATTGACCAGCGCGCGGCGATGGAGGCGGTCGGCGACCTCGATCGCTTCACCCGCTACCGCACCGCGCAGGCGATCGGGGACATCGCCACCTCCGAGGGCGGTGGCGGCGCTGCGGCCACCGGAGCGGGCCTGGGAGCCGGCATCGGGCTGGGGGCCACCATGGCGCAGATGCTCAGTCAGAGTCTCACCCCGCAGCAGGCAGTCCAGCCCGGCGTCACCGGCGTGGCGGCAACAACCTGCCCCAACGGCCACGTGGTGCCCGTGGGGGCCAAGTTCTGCCCGCAGTGCGGGGCGGAGATCGCGCCGCCTGCCAGCACCTGCCCGAACGGCCATCCCGTGCCGCCCGGGGCCAAGTTCTGCCCCGAGTGCGGCGCAAACGTCAGCTAGGCACGCCTTACGCGTTTCTTGCCCAGCGGAGCGCTTGCGCTCCAATGTACCCCGAGCGCACTAGAAGTGGTTTCAAGACCGCCGAGGACGGCATTGGCGGGCCCACCTTCGCTCCTTCGGAGCTACGGCGGACAGGCTTGAAAGCCCGCCCTACTGGGGGTCTTGAAACGGGCCCTAGTCCCCCGAAGCCTCGGAGAAGGGGAAAGCCCTCGGCTGGCATTGACCGGGGCAGCCGTACACAGGAGGTACCGCGGTGAAGGTCGTAGCGCTGATGGGCAGCCCCCGCAAGGGCGGCAACACGGACCTGCTCACCGACGAGTTCATCGCCGGGGCCGAGTCCGAGGGCGCCCAGTGTGAGAAGATCCACCTGGATGACCTGAACATCCGCCCTATCGCGGCCGTGGGCGATGACTGGAGTATGCGCGCCGATCTACGCGCCGACGATGACGCGCGCCCGGTGCTGGAGAAGGCCGCCGCCGCCGACATCGTGGTCTTCGCCAGCCCCGTCTACTGGCAGGGCGTCACCGGACAGATGAAGTGCCTGGTGGACCGCTTCTCGGCGTACTACATGGCCGACTGGCTGCGCGAGGGGATGCGCGGCAGCGGCCTCTTCGTCATCACCGCCCACGGCAATCCGAGCGAGGACGAGTCGCACTGGATCACGGAGCCGGTAAAGGTCTGGGCGCGGGGCTTCAAGGCGAAGTACCTGGGGCACGTTGGCGCGGGCGTTGCGCGATGGGGCGCGGTGGCGGAGATGCCGGAGCTGCTCGAACAGGCGCGCCAGGCCGGGGCCGAGGCGGTGCGGGCACTAACGGCGGGCAATGGGCAATAGGCAATGGGCAATGGGGAACGACGAACGCCAACCACGCTGCCGCTGGTCGTCTGCGCATCGCCGGAGGTGGAGGGGCCATGGCAGACATTGACAGGGCGGTAGTCGCGCTGTGGTGCCGGGAGCTGGGGACCATCTTGAAGCTGGAGGTGCCCGCTGCGGCGGCGCTGGGCGTGGTGGCCCACGAGATAGCGCCGATGGCCGAGGTCAGCATGTCCCTGCTGGCCGAGGTCGAATCGGGGCAGACTCTTGCCGATGGCATCGGAGCGTACCCGGAGGTCTTCCCGCCGCTGGTGCGCGCGGCGGCGCTGGCGGGCGAGCGCATCGGGCAACTGCCGCAGGCGCTGCTTGAGGTAGCCTCCTGCCTGGAGCGAGCTGAAGAGATCGGCGTCGAGCAGACCACCGAGGAGAGGCTGACCGAGCTTGCCGAGAACGCGGCTGTCGCGCCGGCGGTGGCGCTGTCCAGGCGTCTGCTGCTGGCCGCCATCGAGAGGGATGCGCGGGAGATGCGCGTCACCGGGGGCCGCCAGGGCGGCGCGGTTGAGGTGAAACTCTCGGGCGCCTGGCGGGTTCTGCAAGAGGTGGGGCCCGAGCTTTTCGGCCCCCTCTGCCGGCGGCTCAAGCTGATGGCCCAGATCCCCTACTGGATCGCCGAGCCGGCGGTGGGCAGCATCTTCATCAAGACCCCCGACGACGAGGGGTGGGACGTGGCCGTGCGCACCATCCCCGACGAGCGGGGCGCAGGGCAGAGCATTGACATGACGCTCACGCCCCGCAGCGACCGGCACGAGCCGGCGTAACGGACGGACATCCGACATCCGACTAACAGCAAACGACTAACTACGGGCTGTCGGCGAGGTGAATGCCGTGGTCGTGAGTCGGAAGGCGGATGTCGGAAGTCGGTAGTCGGAGCCCATGAGCCCAGCCACCATCTCACCGCGCCGAGTGTTCGAGCATAGACTGAGCGCCGCTCTGGTCGCCTACGATATGCTGGTGTGCGTGGCGGCGATGGCTGCCGCGTACTATTTGCGCCTGCACGCGCCGTCCAACCTGCTGGCCCCCCTCAGGCACGCCCCCGAGCTGTACGTGGGCGCCGCGCCGGTCGTCGTTCTCCTCTGGCTGCTGGGCTTCTATCTGATGAACCTCTACGACATCCGCAGGTTTCAGTCGCCCTTCGCCGAGCTTCTCGCCACCTTCGGCGGCGTCACGGTCGCCACGCTGCTGGTGGCCGCCTCCTCCTTTCTCAGTCACACCGACTACTCGCGGGCGATCTTGATACTCTTCTGGGGCGCGGGCCTGGTGTTGACCGTCGCGGAGCGCGGCGCCTTCGCGCTCTATCGCAGCAACGCCCTCCGGCGCGGGAAGGGTGGCTCGCGCACGGCCATCGTCGGCTGCGGGGAGCTGGGGCAAGTCGTGGCCGAGCGCATACGCAGGTACCACTCGCTGGGCTACACGCAGGTGGGCTTCGTCTCGACCGACGATGGACCCGACAGCGTCGGCGGCTTCCCGGTGCTGGGGAAGCTGGAGGAGCTACCGGAGATCATCGAGGAGCACAGCGTGGACGAGGTGCTCGTCGCCCAGCGCGACCTGGACGTGGACCGGCTGATGACCGTCATCAGCCGCTGCCGGGAGCTACCGGTGCAGTTCAACCTGGTGGCGGGGCCACTGCAACTGCTGACCGGCGGCGCGGAGATCTCCGGCCTGGCCGACCTGCCGGTGGTGCCGCTGGAGCGGCGGCACTTCCCATGGTGGCAGAGCGCGCTCAAGCGCGCGATGGACGTAGTGCTGGGCGCCATCCTGCTGGTGCTGGCGGCGCCGCTGCTGGTCATCGCAGCCCTCCTCATTCGACGGGAGACGAAGGCTAGCGCGATCTTCGCCCAGGAGCGCATCGGCCGGGAGGGCAAGCCGTTCACGATGCTCAAGTTCCGCACGATGGCCCCGTCGGCGGACCCCTACGCGGATGCCCCGCTGGACGAGAACGACGAGCGTGTCACACGGATCGGTCGCTGGCTGCGGCGTTACAGCCTGGACGAGCTGCCCCAGCTCATCAACGTCCTGCGCGGGGAGATGAGCCTGGTCGGGCCGCGCCCCGAGATGAGCTTCATCGTCGAGCGGTACGCCCCCTGGCAGCAACGGCGGCTGGAGGTCAGGCCCGGACTGACCGGCCTGTGGCAGATACTCGGGCGTAAGGACCTGCCGCTGCGGGAGAACATCGAGTACGACTTCTACTACCTGAACAACCGCTCGCTGCTGATGGACCTGGCAATCCTGCTCAGGACCATCCCGGCGGTGCTCCGCGCGCGCGGCGCGTACTAGCCGCACTGGGTCGCAGCAGAGCCGTTCGGGTGCGAGTTCAGATTGTCGGCAACTGGGATTGACTGGTGCCGTACATGGAGGGGCCGAATACGAGGGCGGCCCATCAGGGCCGCACGAAGTATCCGGCCCAGGGCAAAGGCGGGCCGGACAGCCGGGGCGGTCTGCCGACAATCTGAACTGGCACCCAGCCGTTCGCCGTTTCCCGCATCCCGTATCCCGCCTCTCGCCTCCAAAAGGGTGTGCCTCGCATGAACCGATTCGCCACGTGGCTGATCCTCGTCGCCGCAGCCTGCGCGCCCGCCCTTGTCCTGGCCCAGGGCGAGAGGCCCAACCTCGTCCAGAACCCCGGTCTGGAGGTGGATGCGGACGGGGACAACGTCCCGGACCACTGGGGCGTCGCGAAGCCTCAGGACTACCCGCCCGACTGGCACGTCGCCGGGGCCTCTGCCGAGTGCGGCATCTCTAACCTCGCCAGGTCGGGAGCGCACTCGATCGTCTACTCGGTCCCGGCCCCATCCTTCCCGGCTATTCCTCCTGAGCGGTGGTGGGACCACGCGGCCTGGGAAGAGACAGCGAGGCTCTCGCAGGGCCACTGGGCCATTGCCTTCAAGACCGATGACTTCCCGGTCAACGAGTATCACCTTTGCCGTTGCCGCTGCTGGGTGAAGGCCGAGAACATCCTGACCCTGCACATCAAGTTCATCGCCACCTTCGTCTACCCCAAGCAGGACAAGCCCGTCATCCGCTGGATCCATCCGCTGCTGCACGACCCGCGCCACGAGACGCACAAGAGCGGGACGTGGGACTGGGAGCAGTGGGAGGCGGTCATCGCCGTGCCCGAGTTCGTCACCCACGGCCGCATCGAGTTCTGGGTGCGCCAGTGGGCGGCCCCGGCCAAGCTGTACTGTGACGACATGGCGGTGACCGACGAGGGCGAGTACCCGTTCTTCGAGAGGAGGCGGGACCGATGAGGCGCCTCGCCTGGCTCGCGCTGCTGGCCGTGCCCATGACCGCGTCCGCGCAGACGGACTGCGCGCGCGATGAGGCCGGCGTGACCATCTCCTTCGACAACGGCGTGAAGCTGACCATCGCGGCGCCGGGCGGCGAGGTCGCGGGCCTCACCGACGCGCAGGTCAACGGCCACCTGCTCCGCTCGCCCGAGTTTGCGGCCCACCCGGTCTTCAAGCTCGCCGACGAGGCGGCGCACGCCTCCTGCCGCATCGAGTCCGTCGGTGTGCAGGACAGGGCCGCGGTGGTGCGTTGCACGCTGACCCCCAAAGCGGGCGAGGGCGAGGACAGCTTCTCCTGGGTATTCGAGCCGCGCCGCGAGACCATCCGCGACCGTGAGTACGTCGGCTTCGCGTACCGCTATGAGTTCCAGTCGCCAACCAGGAAGCTCGACGAGGTCCTGGACCTGGGCACCTGGGAGATCGGCGGGGACATTGACGGGAAGTTCGTCCAGCCGGGGAGGCTGGCGAGCAGGGCGGAGGCGTTTCGCAGCTATCGCACCTGGGCGTTCGCTACCACCCCGTGGTTCCGCTTCCAGTGCGGCGAGGAGGGCATGCTCTACGACGTGTACGAGAGCGTCTGCCCGGTGCTCTCCTGGCTGGAGAAGCGCGCCGACAGCGCGCTCCTGCGCACCTTCGATGTCGTCCAGCAGGAGCTGAAGCACGAGGGCGGCACCCCCTTCCGGGCCATTATGTTCTGCGCCGACCGCGGCTGCCGCGGGCTGGAGTGCGTGGACGAGTACACGAAGGTCTTCGATCATCTGGAGCGTCAGGCGCGCGCGGAGTTCGGCATCGCCGACCCGGAGTATATGCCGATGTGCAAGGCGCCCCAGAGGCGGGACGAGACCTTCGAGTTGCGCCTCGAGGAGCTGGCCGAGATCGCCGACCTCGGCTTCAGGGGCATCTGGATGTGCACCTTCGAGTCGGTGGACAGCAAGCTGCGCAACCGGCCGCGCTCTAACGCGGGGATCTACTCGCTCGATCCGGCGGAGCTGCTGGGCGGAGCGGCGGGGCTGAAGAAGCTCGTGGATGCGGCGCGGGAACACGGCATAAGCATCTGCACGTGGGCCCCCGGCGGGCAGTTGCGCCCGGAGTCCGAGGTCCTGAAGGCGAACCAGGACTGGCTGTTGCACGTGCCCGAGGGGAAGCGCCGGCGGCTGGCGGGCTCCACTGATCTTCACAGCGGCTACTACGACTACGCCATCGGCAAGTGCCGCGAGCTGCACCAGGCGACCGGCATTGATGCGGCCTGGTTCGATTCGTTCAACGCGGCGGCCACCGGCATTCAGGTTGACGAGGACGGTACGCGTTACTTCCAGCTTCGCAAGGCGTTTGAGATGGTCGCGGACACGCAGAAGGCCGGTATCAAGAACGTCCAACTGGAGGGCGCCGGCCCCGCCGGCCAGGATGCCCGCACCACCGGCTACCTGCGAGTGGGCAAGCCACTGCATTACAAGAGCGCCATCTACGTCTATGCAGCTCGGCCCGAGGAGATCAACTACTACTATCGGTACATCGCCAACAAGTCCTTCCCGATGATGCCGGTGCGGTATGTGCTGTGGACCTACGAGTACAAGTCGCTCGATCAGTTCCCCGAGCTGCGGGCGCAGGTGCGCCGCGCCAACCTGGACTGGGCTGCGGTGGAGGACCTGATGGTGCACCGGCGTCTCATCGCCGCTGACGACGATCCGTGGCAAGATGTCGGCGTCGAGTGGACGAGGCCCGGCGAGGAGGCGCGGGCGCTGTTCGCCTACGGCGAGTTCGACTACCGCGTGCCGGCGGGCGCCCGCGTGGTGGACGTGACCGAGGGGAAGACGGTCGACTGCACCGGCCTGCTCGAGACTGAGTGCTGTCACACATACAGGATAGAGTTGCCGAAGTAGTCCGATCCGGCACCTTCAAGGCTTGACGCAGGTGAGGAGGATTGACATGCGCGGGCGGATAGTCGTACTCCTGGCGCTGATGCAAGTGGTGACGCTCGGGCTCGCCGCGCAGCAGAGCGACGTGCTGTTGTACCTGCCCTTCGATGGCAGCGTACAGCCGCGCATCAGCGCCGAGGGAACCGAGGTGACCGCCACCGGCCCCGCGGAGTTCGCCGCCGGCAAGCTCGGTCAGGCGCTCAGGGTCGGCGACGGCGCGGCCTCGCTGGAGCTTCCCGCCAAGGGCAACGTGCTCGCCGAGCGCGGGACCGTCGAACTCTGGGTCTGCCCGCTGGACTGGAAGGGCAACGACGAGAAGTTCCACGAGTTCTTCGCCACCTCCAGGACCGGCTGGATCCTGGTGTACAAGTATATGTCGCCAGGGTCGCTGCTCTTCCTGCTGGCCGACGACCGCCCGCAGCAGAGCTGGCTGACGGCGAGGGCGAACATCGGCGACTGGGAGCCCGGACAGTGGCACCACCTCGCGGCCACCTGGCGCGCCTGCGGATGACCGTGCGCAGCTGTGCCAGCGGCTCGAGAGCCAGGTGGCATTCGGCCAGGGCATCGGCCACCATCAGTTCCAACACTAACTCGCGGTCGGAAGGAATGGAGAGCCCGTCTAGGGAATACCGCGATGCGTACTGCCTGGCATCGGGAATCCGGGCCTCCACCAGTCGGAAAGCGGCGGATGGAGGAATTCGCCACTGAGCGGTGAATAAGGCCGTCCAGCTGATTCCTACGAAGGTCAACCTCGAACGACCCATGACACAGCTGTCCGTATTGGGGGGCCGATATCAGATGGCGCACCAGGATGCAGCGCACGCTCAGGGATCTCTCGACGTCGAAGGCGATACCAGGTTGTCCGGAGTTGCCGTGATACTTGCCCGCCTGGCTCCCACAGTGGCGCACAGTCCCGATGTCGCGCAAGTGGTTAGCTCCATACGCGAGGCGTTCGAGCTCTCCGAGGACGAACTACTGAGCTACATCTGCTTGGGGCGACAGGACCTGCTCGTAATCGCGCGAACCGACCACCTTGAGCGGGCCGGCGGGATCTGCCGGCCCCGCGGTGTGCGCAAGCTGGACATCCAGTACGGGTACGTCAAGCGCGATACAGCAGATGACATGTTCGGCGGCGAGGGTCTACGAACGCATCCCCTACTTCTCGCGGTATACGGCAAGTTCGAGGACCACTACATCGTTGAGAACCCGGACGACCCCATCCCAAGCAGAACGCGCCGGCGCTCGGCCGACGCCGCTAAGGAGGCAGGCATCGCCTGTCACCATGCGATAAGGATCCTCGGCTGGATGGATGTAGTCATGCTCGCCGCTTCACCCAGCCTG
>CBFDBV010000082.1:0-13456 GCA_965603135.1 uncultured bacterium | reverse complement strand
GCTACGTAGTTGTTAATCTCGTCGAGTTCAGCCTGGAGCATCTCGGCCTCTTGCCTGAGCATTTCGAGCTGTGCTTGCGGATCGGGCTGGCCCCACATACCCATCGGGCTCATCCCGTAGCCGTACATGCCCGGCGCGAAGCCCATGCCCATCATCGGTGATGTCCCCATCTGCATCGCCTGCCACGCGGCCGCCATCTGCGGCGTCGGCCACTGCCCTGCCATCAGATACTCTGCGCCCGGCCCTATCCCCATGGGGGTGCTGCCCGCCCAGCCGGGACCGTATCCGAAGCCCATCCAGGGGGGCAGTCCGGTCATATGATACATGTTGGGGTATCGCATACTTTCGCCTCCTGTGCTCGCCCAGGTTCAGGGCCTGGGCCTCTCGCTTGCCGTCGCTGCCATGGTGTGCACGGACAGCACCACGTCGCTGCCGCAGACCACGGTATCTCCTGTGCCGGCCAGGAGCGTCTCGCCGTCGAAGTACTTCACGAGCAGCTTCTTCGCCTCGGCCCCCGTGCAGTGCAGGGGTACGATCTGATCAACGGCTATCATGTGAAGCTGGCGCGCCACCTCGCGGACCTCCGCTTCATCGCTGGCGTACAGATGCGTGCCGCCCACAATGGCCCGCGGGTTCTCGCAGCCGCTTGCCCGCACGCACTGCCTGGCGATGTTGCGTAGCCCTGCGTGTGCGCAGCCGGTCAATATCACCGTGCCCTGCGGAAACTGCACAACGACCGACAGGTCGTCCTGGAAGTCGTCGGGCACCAACTCGCCGTCCCGCTCCACCATCAGCGTCTCCTGTTTCGGTGTGGGGCGCGCGCGCCGGGGCACCTCTCCGCTCGTCAGCAGGCCGGGGCCGATGGCAACCGGCTCACGGCTCAGCTCGAACTGCGCCCCGAGTGCCTCGTACTCGGCCTGTGCCCTCTGCGCTCCTACGTAGCGCTTGCTCCCGTCGGGGTCAATTGCCCAGCGTCGCTCGAACACGCCCGGGTGCGCGATGACGGGCAGGCCGCCGACGATCTTCAACAGCTCCTCCAGCCCGCCGGTGTGATCGTAGTGCCCATGGCTGAGCACCACGCACTGCACCTCGCTCAGGTCAATGCCCATCGTGTCGGCGTTCTGCCAGACCTCGGGGCTGTCGCCGGTATCCAGCAGGAAGGTTGTCTCCGGCGTCTGTACGAGCATCGCGATGCCGTGACCGGCCCTCAGGCCGGGCATGTGACACTCGTCATCACGCACGATGCGCACTTGCAGCCTGGTGGTCTCATCCATCGCTCGGCCCCTCCCCGCCTGTGCCGTGCGCACAGGTGCTCTCTCCGGCGGCAAGCTCGCCGCTCGCCAGCTTCTCGATGACCTCATCAACAGCCCCGCCTACGCCCATCACCAGCTCGATGCCCACCTGCCCCAGCAGATTGACCGCCCTGGGCCCCGCCCCGCCACAGACCACGCAGTCGGCGCCCGCCTCGCTCAGCAGCCTGGGCAGCAGGCCCGGCTCGTGGCCGGGACTGACCATGCTCTCGCGGCCGGTCACCTCGCCGCCCTCGATCTCCGCCAACTCGTATCTCTCGCAGCGGCCGAAGTGCGGCGCCACCTGGTCGGCGTCAACTGCTATCGCGAACCTCACAGACTCACACGCTCCCTACGATTTCCCCTTCAACAGCTTCTGGGCTTTGCTGACGAAGCTCTGCATCGCGTCCGCGCGTCGCTCGATGACATCTATCCACGCCCGCAGCCGAGCCCAGCCGATCGCGGTCAGCTCGTAGTTCCGCCGGGCCGGCCCGCCACCGGTCGTGTCCCAGGCGGAGACCACGGCCCCCTCGGCCTCGAGCTGCCGCAGGGTCCGGTAAATGCCCCCGGGATCAACCGGCGTATCCGTCAGCCCCATGGCGTTGACCTCGCTGAGCAGGTCATATCCATGCGCGGCCTCGCCCTGACCAAGCAGGTACAGCACCGCGGGCTCGACCAGGCGGGAGAGTCTAGCCGCGACGGTCTCCTGCATCTGCACCGGTTGCTGAACACGACGTCGCCTCATATCGGGCTCCACCTATATGTCTATTGCATATATAGTATACGCATTTCTAAGTGCAGAGTCAAGAGTAATCGAGAAAAAGTGCGGGGAGAATCGCTGAGCCCTGGTACCCTGTCTGGGGCGAGGTTGGCCCCTGAGGCGTGAGCGGGTGGCACCCGCGCTTAGATTCGGGGAGGGACTCTCGCTGCAAAGGACGAAAGACCGCGTAGATGGGCCGAGGCCGCTCCCAGGGAGATGAGCTGTGTCCAGGAGCCGACGCGCGTTCGCAATCATCGTGGCCGCGCTCATCGTTGCCGCGGCCCTGGTGGGCTGGCGCTACTTGCTCAGCAGAGAGACCGGTGCGGCCGATCGCCTTCAGCTCTCCGGCACCGTCGAGGCGCGCACCACGGAGGTGGGCAGCGAGGTCGGAGGGCGGGTGGTGAGGCTGGTCGTGCGCGAGGGGGATCGGGTCGCTGAGGGCGACCTCATCGCCGAGATCGCCAGCGAGATCGGGGATGCCAGGCTCTCGCAGGCCGAGGCGGCCAGGGACGCCTCCGAGCAGCTCCACGAGCAGGCCTCGGTCGCCACCTCGGTGCAGGGGGGGGTCGCGCGGGCCCAGGTCGCGCGGGCCGAGCGAGCGGTGGAGACTGCTCAGGCGCGGCTGGCCGAGCTGGTGGCCGGAGCGCGTCCGGAGATAATCGCAGAGGCCGAGGCCAGGCTCCGGCAGGCTGAGGAGCAGGTCAAGGTCGCGGGCGAGCGGCTCGCGGCGCTGGAGCGCGGGCCGCGCGAGCAGGAAATCGAGCAGGCGCGGGCGGCCGTCGAGCGGGCGGCGGCCGCAGTGAGGGCGGCTGAGGCGCGGGTGGATGAACTCAAAGCCGGGACCCGCGAGCAGGATGTTCAGCAGGCGGAAGCGGCGGTCGCGAAGGCCCGTGCCGCCGCCGAAAAGGCGGGGACCGATGCCGAGCGCATGGACCGGCTCCACCAGCAGGGCGTCGTTTCCACCGACCAGCTAGAGCGGGCGCAGACGGCTGCCAGGGCGGCTGACGAGGACCTGCACGCGGCCGAGGCGGTCCTGGATCGAGCCCGGGAGGGGCCGCGGTCCGAGCATATCAGGATGGCCGAGGCCGACCTGGCGCAGACGCAGGCGCAGCAGCGCCAGGCGCAGGAGGCGCTCGCCCTGCTCCACGCGGGCACGCGGCCCGAGGAGATACGCGCGGCGCGGGCGCAGCTCGCGCAGGCCGAGGAGCAGGCCGAGGCGGGCAGGCAGCACCTGGCGGCTCTCCGCGCCGGGCCGACCCCGGCGCAGATCGCCGTCGCCAGCAGGCTGGTGTCCGAGGCGCGCGCCGCGGTGCGGCTGGCGCGGCAGAGAGCGCGCGAGGTCAGCGTCACCGCCGAGCAGGCAGATGCCGCCGCGGCCGACGCGGAACGGGCTGATGCGGTGGTCGCCGAGGCGGAGTTCGCCCTCGACAAGCACGTGGTGCTGGCCCCCGGCCCCGGCGTCGTGGACAGCCTCAACATCGAGCAGGGCGAGGTGGCCTCCCCTGGCGCCTCGCTGGTGACTCTGGTTAACCCCGATGACCTGTGGGTCAGGGTCTATGTGCCGGAGCCTGACCTGGTGCGCGTGAGGGTAGGCCGGCGTGCGCGGGTGCAGGTTGACGGGCAGCGCGAGCCCTTCCAGGCCGAGGTCATCTGGATAGCCGAGCAGGCGGAGTTCACCCCGAAGTACATTCAGACCAGGCAGGAGCGCACCCGGCTCGTCTATGCCGTCAAGGTCAGGCCGGAGGACCCGCGCGGCAGGCTGAAGCCGGGAATGCCGGCGGATGTGACGATACTCCTCGACTAGCTCCGAGCGCCCATGGATGACACAGCGATCAGGACCGAGGCGCTGAGCAAGACCTTCGGCGAGATAGAGGCGGTTGCCGGCCTCGATCTGGCCGTCGCGCGCGGCGAGATCTTCGGGCTGGTCGGCCCGGACGGCGCAGGTAAGACGACGACGATGCGGCTGCTGTCCGGGCTGCTGAGGCCGGACGCGGGCAGGGCTGAGGTCGCGGGCGTGGACGTCACCGAGCAGCCCGAGCAGGTTCGGGGGCGGCTGGGATACCTTCCGCAGACCTCCGGCCTGCTGCCCAACCTGACGGTGGCCGAGAGCAGTGACTACTTCGCGGACCTCTACTGCCAGCCGCGCGCACAGGTCGCAGAGCGGGCTGAGGAGTTGCTGCGCGCCACGGGGCTGGCGGAGTTCACCGGGCGCCTGGTGCGTGACCTCTCCGGCGGGATGAAGCAGAAGGCGGCGCTGATCTGCGCCCTCATCCACCGCCCCCAGGTGCTGCTGCTCGACGAGCCCACCAGGGGCGTGGACCCCGTGTCGCGGCGCGATCTGTGGCGCATCATCTACGGCCTCCCCGCCGAGGGCGTGACCGTGCTGGTGACGACCCCCCAGGCTGACGAGGCCGAGCGCTGCAATCGCGTGGGGGTGGTGGTGCACGGCCGCCTCGTGGCAGTGGGCACCCCGCAGGAGCTGGTGGCATGGCACACTGCGCGGCTCATCGAGTTGAGCACCGCCGATCAGCAGCGCGCGCGCACCGTGCTTGAGCAGATGGACGGAGTGCAGGGCGTGTCTGCGCTGGGGGAGAGGCTGCGCGTGGCCGTCGCCCGCGAGGGCCCGACCGCGGAGGACCTGGCGCGGGCCCTGGAGCGATCGGGAGTTGCCGTCGTCGAGGTGGAGGTAGCTGAGCCGCGCCTGGGGGATGCGCTGCTGGCGATGAGTGCGGGGTGGGGTCGGGATGAGTGAGGCGGCCCGCCCTGCTGTCGTGGTAGAGGACCTCACCCGGCGCTTCGGGGACTTCGTCGCGGTGGACGGCCTCAGCTTCGCCATCGCCCAGGGCGAGGTCTTCGGCTTCCTGGGACCCAACGGGGCCGGCAAGTCCACGACCATCAGGATGCTGTGCGGGCTGCTGCTGCCCAGCGAGGGGCGAGCGGAGGTCGCTGGCCTGGATGTCGCTACGCAAACGGAGGAGCTGCGCCGGCACATCGGCTACATGCCCCAGCTCTTCTCGCTCTACCCGGACCTGAGCTGCGAGGAGAACCTCCAGTTCTACGGCGGCCTCTATGGCCTGCGCGAGCCGGACCTCGCCAGCCGAATCGAAGACCTCTTCGAGCGCCTCAGCCTGGGGCCGATACGCCGTCAGCTCACCGGGACCCTCTCCATCGGCTGGCGTCAGCGGGTCGGGCTCGCCTGTGCCATCATCCACGAGCCGCCGATCGTGTTCCTGGATGAGCCGACCAGCGGCGTGGACCCCGCCGCGCGCCAGCAGTTCTGGGACCTGGTCGCTGACCTGTCGGCGGAGGGAACCACGGCGCTGGTGACCACGCATCTGATGGAGGAGGCCGAGCGCTGCGCGCGCCTGGCGATGATTGACCGGGGCCGGCTCATCGCGCTGGACACGCCGCGGAAGCTGCGGGAGGGACTGCGCGGGCGTCTCTACGAGGTCGAGGCCGACCCGCTGCTGGGCGCTCTGGAGGTGCTGTCGGGCGCGGACTTCGTGACGGATGTCGCCCTCTCAGGCGCGGCGGTGCGCATGAGAGTCGCGGAGGGGGTGGCTGACGCCGAGGCGGCCACGGCGCGTGCGCTCGAGGCCGCAGGCATCGCGCTGGGCGAGTTCCGAGCCGGCAGGGCGTCGCTGGAGGACGTCTTCGTGTCCCTGGTCGGCGACCGGGAGGAGGCGGCGCAGAGGTGAGCTACCCGGACTGGGTCAGGCGCATGCTGGCGGTGGCGCGCGCCGAGTGGGCGCACAACCGCCGGGACCCGCGCAGCCTGGCGGTGGTCATCGCCCTGCCCGTCTTTCTGCTTCTGCTCTACGGCTACGGCATTAACCTCGACCTGCGGGACCTCAAGTTCGCCGTCCAGGACCTCGACCGCACCGAGCAGAGCGCCGACTTCGTCAACCGGCTGGTGCGAAGCGAGTACTTCGAACTCGCCCGGACGATCGAGGACACGCGCGAGATCAACTCGCTGATTGAGGGCGGAGCGGTCAGGTTCGTGCTGGTGCTCCCGCCTGACTTCGGCGACGACCTCGCGGCGGGCAGGCCGGCGCAGGTGCAGGTGCTGCTCGACGGCGCGGACTCCACGAGCGCGAGCATTGCGCTGGGCTATCTGGGGGCGCTGGTCGGCGAGCACTCGATGCAGCTCACGCGGCGCTGGGCGACGCGACGGGGCCTTCCCGCCTCGGCGGTCCAGCCGGCTCTGAAGATCGAGCCGCGCGTGCTGTACAACCCCGAGTTGCGCAGCGTCAACTTCATCGTCCCGGGGCTGATCGCGGTCATCGTGACGCTGCTGGCGGCGCTGCTGACCTCCGGGTGCATCGTGCGCGAGCGCGAGAGTGGCAGCTTCGAGGCGCTGGCCGCCTCGCCTATCACGCCCGTAGAGATCGTCCTGGGTAAATCGCTGCCCTACGCGGCCATCTCCTTCGTGGACATTGTGCTGTGCATGGTTGTCGGCTGGCTGCTGTTCGGGGTCGCGCCGGTGGGCGACAAGCTGACCCTGCTGGGCATCTCCGTCATCTACATCATCGCCTCCCTCAACATCGGGCTGCTCGTCTCCAGCCTGGCGCGCAGTCATCAGGTCGCGACGCTGGTGGCCTTCCTGCTAACGGTGCTGCCGGGGCTGTTGGTATCGGGCTTCGCCTTCCCGGTCCGCTCGATGCCGGTGGTGCTCCAGGTGATCGCGCAGATGATACCGGCAACGCATTTCCTCGTCATCATTCGGGGCATCTACCTCAAGGGCGCCGGCATCGCCGTGTTCGCTCCCAGGGTAGCGGCGCTGGTGGTGATCGCCCTCTTGCTCATCTTGCTGACCGCAAAGGCCTTTCGCAGGACGCTCGAGTAGGCAGGTGCGCGGCGCATGAGCGATCGTTCGATCAGGCTGAGGGCGGTGCTGCAAAAGGAGCTGCGGCAGATGCGCCGCAATCCGGTGCTCATACGTATGCTCATCATCGCCCCCATCTTCCAGCTCATTATGTTCGGCTACGCGGCGACCACCGACGTCAGGAACGTTCCGGTGGTCATCTGCGATCAGAGCCGCAGCGCGGAGAGCCGCGTGATCGCGGACAAGATCCGCGTCAGCCCTTACTTCATCCTGGCCGGGCACGTCGAGGATTTCCGACAGCTCAAGCGCGAACTCGACGCCGGCCGCGCGCAGATGGCCCTGCACATCCCCCTGGACTTCGCGAAGAGCCTGCGGCGCGGACGGCCCGCCTCCATCGCGGTCTATGTGGACGGCAGCGATTCGGTGAGTGCCACTGTGGCCGCGGGCTACATGGCCGGTCTGCTGGAGCATTACGGCGCCGCGCTTAAGCTGGAGCAGCTCAAGCGCGCGGGCGTTCGGCTGTCCGGCCCCAGGGTCGAGTCGGTGCCGCGCGTCTGGTACAACCCCGAGCTGCGCAGCATGAACTTCATGATCCCCGGCGTCTTCGGCCTCATCATCTTCGCCATCACGATGGTGTGGACCGGCCAGTCCATCGTGCGCGAGCGCGAGCTGGGGACGCTGGAGCAGTTGCTGGTGACGCCGGTGCGGCCGCTGGAGCTGCTGCTGGGCAAGAGCCTGCCCTACGCGGTCGCGGGCCTGCTGGATGCGGGCGTGATCGTGCTGCTGGCGCGCTTCTGGTTCGGCGTGCCGCTTCACGGGAGCGTGGCACTGCTCTTCGCTCTGGCAGCCGTCTTCATCCTCACCAGCCTGGGCCTGGGACTGCTCGTCTCGACGGTCTCGCAAACCCAGCAGCAAGCCCTGCTGGCGACGTTCTTCCTGGTGATGCCGTCCGTGCTGCTCTCGGGCTTTTTCTTCCCGGTGGAGAACATGCCCTGGATCATCGAGCAGGCCAGCTACCTGATTCCGTTCCGGTACTTCCTGGAGGTAACGCGGGGGATCTTCCTCAAGGGGGTCGGCCTGAGCGTGCTCTGGCCGCAGGTGGTGACGCTGACGGCCTTCGGCGTCGCCCTGTTCGCCGCCGGCGCGCTCTCCTTCCGCAAGAGGTTGCAGTAGAGGAGAGCCGACGCCCGCTACGGCTCCTGCGTCTCTTCCAGTGGGACAACGTGCAGCCCTGCGTACCCGTCCGCGACCAGCATACTCTCGCTCGCGATGACGACCCGGTGCGGATGGCCCGGCGTCGGTATCTCCTTGATGACGCGCGGCTCCGAGGGGTCACTCAGGTCCGCTACGACGATGCCGCCCGAGGTCTCGCACGATATGTACGCCAACCCGCCGTGCAAGGTGATGCGCCGGACAGTCAGGCTCGTGCGTGCCCGGCCGAGTTCCACGAGCTGCTCCGGATCGGAGAGATCGAAGGTGCGGAGTTGGCGCGACGAGGTCGTGAGCAGGTTGCCGTCCAGGAGCGCAACGCCGCACGGGTAGTAGTTGATGTCCCTCCGCGTCTGATGGGAGATGGCGAGGTCCGGCCCGCCCTCGGCCTCCAGGTCAATGATGCCCAGCGCGAAGCCGTGGCCGACCACGGCGTAGCGGCCATCCAGGAGTTGGTCGGCGATCTGCACGGCGAAGTGTTTCAGCTTGACGATGCCCTCCTGGGTTGGCGCCGAGGGATCGGCCACCTTGATGACCTCGATGGTGGCGTTGCCTTCCATCACCAGGAGACGGTCGCCGAACTTGACCACCTGGCGCGCCAACTTGCCCTCGGCGGCGCGAGCCAGCAGGCGGGGCTCAGTCCGGTCGGAGACATCAACGATGGCGACGCCCGCCGGGCCGTCCGCCAGGTAGGCGACGTCGCCCTCGACCGTCACATCGTACGCGATGCCGGGGGTGTCCAGCCGGGCGACGTGCGTCGGCTCCGGCTCAAGGGTGAGTATCTCCAGGCCCTCGCTCCCAGAGGCCAGGTAGGCGTACCCGTCCGCCGCGGCGACGCCGCGCACCTGTCCCGCTGACAGGTAGTTGGGGAAGTCCACGGCGAAGGGTGGGCAGCCTGCCGGGACAGCGGGCATCACTCCCTGCTCCTCGTAGAGGCCGTCCGCCAGGCCCTCGGCGTCAACGATCTGAAGCCCGCCGCGGCAGTCGGCGACGAAGGCGAGCCCATCGCCGATGTCCAGGTTGTGCGCGTAGCCCGGGGTGTCGCAGTGCGCGACAGGCTGCGGGTTAGTCGGGTCAGAGATGTCGAAGACGTAGAGGCCGTTGAGGCCGTCGGCGAGGAAGAGGTGCTCGCCGGAGATCTCGCACTGCCAGGAATCCGGCCCGCCCACGTAGTAGTCAGGCGTCTTGATGACGGCGACGGTCTCGGGGTTCGCCGGGTCAGAGATGTCCACCACGTCGAAGCCGTGACCGTGGTTCTTGCCCGCATCGCCCATGGTCTTGTCATGGTGGCCGTGAGCGCAGAAGGCGTAGTCCCCCTTCACCGTTAGCCCGTAGCCGTATCCGTGCAGGCCATGGCGGCACACGATCTCAGGCCGGCAGGGGTCGGAGATGTCCACGATCGCGAGCTTGCTCTCGCCCCAGACGCCGACGTAGGCATAGTGCTCGCGCACGGCCACCCCCTGCGACTCGCCGGTGCGAGCGAAGCCCAGGTGGCGCGGCTGCTCGGGATGGGAGATGTCCACGACGTCCAGGCCGTGGGCACGGCAGGGCAGGAAGAGCAGGTCCCCGGCCAGCGCGATGCCCGTCGCGAACTCCAGCGTATCATAGGTCGTCACGAGCCTGGGCTGCGCAGGGTCGGCGATACTGATGACTTGCAGCCCGCCGAAGCGGTCGGCCACGAAGGCGTAGTCGTCCTTCAGTGCGATGTCGAAGGCCAACCCGGGCGTATCGCAGCCGCCGATGATCTTCGGCGCCGCCGGATCGCTGACATCAACCGTGACCAGGCCGTGCCAGCTTGCGCAGACGAACGCGAGGTCGCCGCGCAACGCCACCGCCTGGGCCGTGCCGTGCGTGTCCACGCTGCCGACGATCTCCAGCTCCCGTCCCCAGTCCATGAAGGTCATGCCTCCTTCTTCCTGGGCGCACGCGCCCATCGCGCAGGCCGTCACGGCAACGCACGTCAGCTCCCACGTCCATGCGCATCTCATTCTGCGCGTCGCACCTCCAGTACCTCGAGCCCGCGTCCGGGCAGAGACAGGCGGAACGGACTGCCGCGCACCTCGCCGCCGCCAACCAGCCGCCGCGCGCGGAGCCCACCTGCCGTTCCGTCGCTGTCGAGGCGCACTTCGACCTCCCGCGCCTCCTGCGCCGTGTTGAACACCGTGAAGAGCATCGTGCCGTCCTGTTCAGGGGCGAAGCCCTCGACCCACACATCCGGCGAGTCAGTCTCGCCGTAGGTCACCGCCTGCCAGCCCGTCTCCGACAGCCGCACCGCCAGTTCGTTGTACAGGTCGAACAGCTCCTGGTTCTCGTTGTACAGCTCCGGGTAGCCGTCGTAGTAGGTGACGCTCGGGATCGCGCCCCAGAGCAGGCACCTCTTCGCGAAGTCGTCGTAGCTCTCGCGTGTGATCTGCCCGTCCTCTTTCTCGAAGAACTGCTCGTGCTCCAGGATGCAGAGCTGCTTCTTGCCGGTGACGGGCCGGAACTGCTCGACCTGCGCCCGGCCCGGGCGCGTGCCGCCCTCGACCCCGACGAGGTCCATCCAGATGGCGGTGAACGGGTGCAGGCGCGCGCCCAGGTTGGACAGGATGTAACGGTTCGTGGGATGCAGCAGATCCCGCAACTCCTGGAGAAACTCCAGCGCGCTGTACTGCCCGATGATGCACACCTTCCCCGTGCCCTCGTCGTACGCAAAGGGGAAGGCGGCGTAGGCCATGTGATCCTGGCGGCAGTTGTCCACCTTCGTCCCCCAGCTCGTGAACGAGTCCAGGTAGATGCCGTCGAGCGACGGGCTCGCGGCCATCACCGACCGCACGTGGTCGAGGATGTGCTTGCCCACCACGGGCCGGTCCTGGTCGGCGAACAGGTCCGGGTCCGGGTTGAGGAAGAAGGTCACCGAGTTCGCGCCCCAGGGCGTGCTCCGTATCATCAGGTGGTAGCGGCCATCCGGGTCCGTTGCGCAGCAGTTGGTGATGATCTCCTTGAGGTTGGCCCCCCAGCCGCGCTGGGTCTTTATCTCGTTGATGCGCGCCGGGTCCAGCTCGTACCGCTCGAACGCCGCCATCGCCGCCTCGTAGCTTCCTGGCATCTCCTCCAGCCGCTTGATCTCGCGCTGGGCGGGGATCATATACGGGTAGCTGCCCACGCCGGACTCGTCGTCAACCTCGAACGAGTAGGAGCCCTCATCATAGGCGAACTGCTCGGGGTTGGGGAGCTTGTCGGGCCGCGCCTGGAACAGCCACTTCCCGTGCCGCGGACAGATGGGAGTGAAGTATTCGGGGAATGACTCATGGTAGCGCCGGATCGCATCCCGCCAGCCCCACTTGCCGTCGGCGCGGTAGATGATGAACGCGAACGGATAGCGCGACTTCAGCTCGCCCGTTCCCGCCGCCGTCAGACCGCACTTGAAGCGCACGTGAAAGAGCGCCGAGCTCGGCCGATAGGCGAAGCTCGCGCGCGCCGGCCGGTCGGGAAGCAGCGCCATCGCAACCCCGTGCTGCTCGCCGTCGCAGACGGCCGCGAAGGGGTAGTCGGCCATCTCGTACTGGCCGTCCGGCTCGATGATGGCGGTCTCGTAGAGCGCGTTGGCCCAGGTCCAGCCATCGGCGCGCATCGGCAGCTTGAACACCAGGTCGAGCGCGCGATCGCGCCCGGTGGTATCCTCGATGGCGCCGGAGACGAGGACGTAGCCGCCCGCCGCCTCATACCGCGCGCGGAAGCGCAGGCTTCGCTGCTTCAGCTCGGCTCGCTGCGTGATGGCCTCCCCGTCGGCCGCGATGTGCCCGCCCACCGGCTCGAAGGCCCCGACCATCAGATCGCCCAGGTAGAACCCGCCCTCGCCCGCCAGGCCCTCGTCGCCCACCGCGCCCGAGGCCAGGGGCCGGCCGTCCAGCGTCAGGGCCGCGCACCTGCCGTCGCGCCCCACGTGCAGCGCCAGGCCGTCCTCGGTGCCGACCATCAGGGCGCCCTCGGGAATCCTGGCGCGCCTGGGCCGCAGGAGCGGAGGGCGCTCGGTTCGCAGCGTGAACTGCGCGCGATCTCGCCCCGAGGCGGTCTCCGTGCTCACGTGCAGCACCACGCGCCCGCCCAGCGCTCCCGCCTCCAGGCTGTCGAAGCTCGGCTCCCACTCCTGGAGGTCCGCGTGCGCAACGTGCATCTCCCTCGGCAGCGCCAGCCAGTAGTCCACGTGCGAGCCGCTCGCGCCCTGCGTCTCGATCAGCAGTCGCCGGTCCTCCCACCAGCGCTGGAAGCACACGTGCGCGTACGGCGGCTTGGGCGCGTGCACGGCAAGCTGCGACACGTAGCTGATGGGCTCTATCACCGACTCCGAGGCAAGCTCACCGGCCTTGCCCCTGGCGCGCACCTTGTTGCTGACCAGCAGTCTCAGCGCGTCCTGGTGGTAGTCCTGGGTGCGAAGCTGCTGCACGAGCAAGACGAAGGCCTCGTCCTCGGGCGCGCGCAGGCCGTGCGCGAACTCCCCGGGCACATCGCCCCAGCTCCACGCCGCAAGCTCGTCCGCCGGCCCGATGACCGGCGTCTCAGAGAGTTCCGCCAGCACCACGTCATCGAACCAGGCGGTGCCCCTGCGGCCCTTCATCTCGCAATGCACGTGCACGTACCTGATGGACGCCTGCGGCACGAAGACCTTGGTCAATTCCTGCCAGCCGTGCGTACCTGGCTCAAAGGGCACGATGATGGCGTCATCCATCTTGTCCTTGCGCAGGTCGGTCGTGTACTCGATCGCCAGCACCAGCGCAAAGGACCGGTGCACCGGGCCGGTGACGCCGTCGGTGCGGTACCACAGGCTCACGAGCATCGGCACCGCTTGCTCCTGGTTCAGGTTGAGCCGCTGCGAGACGCCCGTGCGGTCCTTGGAAGCGGCAAGCCGACAACGGGCGCTGTGTTTGCCGGCGTGCGCGACGCTCGCGTCGAACTCGAAGTCCACGGTCTTGCGGTAGTGCTGGGTCCACGCGACCCCATCGCCCTCGCTGATCTCGAAGCCGGGGTTGCCGAGCAGGTTAGGCCCGTCCGCAGCCGCTGCCACGCAGACCCAGCAAGTGGCCAGCGCAAGGATGGAACGCCTCATGAGGCCACCTCCGAATCGGGGCCTGTCACAGGCTGTTCGCGGAGGACCTCTTCGCGGGTGGAGCGAACTAATCCTCCGAGACCGTGCCGTTCGTGGCGGTCCCGCTTGGGCGGGATCACCCCCCGCAGAGCCGTCATCGCGCTGCTCGGAGGTCTGAACAATGCTCCAGACGGGCACGGCCATCGCATCAGCCTTGATGCTCACAGGTCTGCTCACGGTCGGCACGGCTGCTGCCGAGGAGGTCTTTCACGAGACCTTCGAGGAGGCGGCTGCGGAGAAACTGTTCA
>CBFDBV010000081.1:0-13731 GCA_965603135.1 uncultured bacterium | reverse complement strand
TAGTAGGTGTTGAACCACCCGCGCTCCTTCGCCAGTCGCACGACCTCCTCGCGCACCGCCTGGTTCGCAAGCGTGTTCGTCACTTCCACGGTCAGATCATTCGGGCCCTCGCGCACGATCCCCGTGATGTCGAACCCGTACGGCCGCCACGCCCGCACCCCCAGCGCCTCGCCGTTCAGCCACGCCTCAGCGACGAACCCCACCTCACCCAGGTCCAGCACCAGCCGCGCGTTCACGTGCCGCCGCGGCACCTGCACACACAGCTCATAGCGCACCGTCCCCGACAGCTCCCGGTAGCCCATCTCCTCCAGCGGTTGGAGCCGGAAGTCGGGCGTAGCCTCCGCGCGGGACCCAGGACCCTCGACCACTTCCAGGTCGCCGTCCGCGCTGATGACCCACTGACGCACCACCTCCAGCCTCTCCGCCCCCGTCGTCGTGCTCACGGCTCTCGCTTCGCCGGGCACTTCAGCCCTCGCCGTTGCTTCGGCCAGCGGCCGCGTCGTCAGCAGCACCGATTCGCCCGGGCACAGCATTACCGTGAAGTCCGTCCCCTCGGCAATGTCCTCGTGCACGGCAAGCACCCGCGCCTCGCCCGTCACCGTATCCCAGCGCTCGATCAGGCGCGGCTCTTCGTTGATAACCATCAGGCGGGCTTCAAGTTCCGCTTCCCCCTCGTTATGAAGCAGATGCACAGCGACATCACCACGCACACGCGAGGCGATCCGCAGGTCCGGCTGAGGCTCTTGCGGCTGAAGCTCGAAGCGCCCGTGCACCAGCCAGAGCGCCCCGGCCAGCCGCCCGACCTCATCCGGCGGCACCAGCAGACACGCCCCCGCCGCGACCTCGCTATCCATGAACTGCGGCAGCATCGCCGGGCCCAGGTACGCGACCGTGAACCCATCCAGCGGAAAGGTCAGCGAGGTGCCCAGCCCGCGCGGGTCATCGGCGCCCATCTCCGTCCGCGCCCTGGCCTGATCCATCTCCACCATCTCCGAGGCCAGCCTGCCCATCGCCGCCTCGAAGCGCTCCTCGGCTCCCAGGTCGGCACACAGATAAGGCAGCTCGGTGCAGAAGGCCACGCGCCCGCCCGCCTCTCTCAGCTCTGCCAGCCGCTCGGCCACCTCCGCCGCCAGCACCGGCGTTTCCGGCACCACGACGCTCCCATAGAACTGCCCGGGCGTGGCGAGGTAGCCATCCTCAACCGAGGCGGCCGCGATCGTCCGCGCGTCAATGAAGTCGAACGCAACCTGCCGCTCATGCAGGCCCCTGGTCACGCGCTGGAGCGACTCCCACGCGCTCTCCAGCGCCTCCCCACCCAGCCACGCGGCCTCGATGGGATAGTACACGGCCACGTCCGCCACCGGCTCCGTGCAGCGCACCGCCGCCGACATCCGCGCCGCGTGGTCAGCCAGCTCGCCGAAGAACTCCCACGGCGGGTTGCCCTCACCAAGCTGGCTCATCGTCCCGATGAAGTGCCCGCCGCTGGTGTCGTAGTACAGCGCCATCGGCGCGAGGTAGTTGACCCCGCGCAGGAACTGAAAGTCCGCCACCCACCGCATCTGCTCCGGCGTGAAGCCGAACCCGTACACCGCGAAGCTCTCGCTTGGCACCAGCGCGGTCCACTCGCTCGCGCCGGGCATCGTCTTCTCCGCGCGCTGCGCCAGCGCCGACGAGGCGAGTTGCGGGAAGCTGAAGCTCTCCTGCCCGGGGAAGATCTGCCGCCAGATCACGTCAACCCCGGGCGCGTGCAGGGCCCCGGCGCTCTTGAAGAAGTGGCCGAATGCTCCGCGGATATGGTCCGGCAGGTTGTCCTCGCCCCCGACGTGGCCGGTATGTATCAGGTCATGCTCCGCGCACCAGTCGTCAATCTGCCGCCAGTAGGCCTCCTCGAACCGGTCCGTCCAGAGCTCGCAGAACTCGCACCGAACCGCGACGACCTCCTCCTCGCCGAAGTGCTCCGCGAACGCGAGCCCGAGCGCCTCGTCCGAGAACAGGATCGGCAGGTACTCGGTCAGATCGAAGCCCCGCCGCCGCTCGAACTCCTCCAGCGCGCCTGTCGTCCAGGGCACCTCGGCCGTCCCCACCTCGCCGCCGGCGCGCACCTCATCGGTGAAGATACCGGGGATGGTGGTGCCGAAGTGATCGCCGACGTACTGCGCGTATCGCTCGTGCGTCACCTCAATGAACCGCCGCACCGCCGCCGGGTTGAGCGTGTCCACGGGGTAGCCGCCGGGCCCGGCGACGAACTCCAGCCTCTCGCCGCCGACCTGCACTTCCGCGATCGGTTCCCCCTCCCCGCCCACGCGCAGCACCTGGCCGCGGAGCTCAGGATGCCCCTCCACCACCTTCCCCTGGGCCGTCCCGCTGGGCCAGCCACCCTCGTCGTAGAGCCAGGCGTACATCCCTCGCTGCGCGGCCTCCTCGACGGCCACCCGAATCAGCTCGAAGTACTCCTCCGACAGATACGGCGGGTTCATACCGCTGATGAAGTGTTCCAGCCTGAACTTCTCGCCCATCGGGTGCAGGAAGAACCCGCCGCAGCCACGCTCCTGCATCTGACCGATCTGCTTGCGCATCCGCTCCGCCGTCAGCTCGCCATTGAGCAGCCAGAACATCGCCGGCCGGTAGGCCGCGCTCGGCTCCCCCAGCAGTCTGAACAGCTCCGATGCCTCGTCGCCCATCGCCCTCATTCCTCTTCTCCCTTTCCGACAGGCGCGTACAGCTCTACCTCGCCCAACCACATCAGGTCCGGGCGCTTCGGTGGCCCGCCGCCCTTTGACTGCACTACCCGCCACCGCTTCGCCTCGGCAGGCTCGAAGTCCACGATCGTGTGCACCGCGCGCTGATTGCCGCTGACGGTCGCCGCGTCAACCCACCGGCCCTCCGCCTCGTATTGCACCCCGAAATCCCGTGAGGTGAACAGCCAGCCGTTGTCGAAGGGCCACCACAGCACGGCCCGCCCGATCTTCGCCGCCTCTGGCAGCTCGATCTCGACCCAGTGCTCGGTAGCCCTCTCAGCGGAGGCCCAGGCAGCCTCCGTCCAGTGCACGTCCGGCTCGGGCATCCTCACCCCATCGGTCACCGGCGCCGCGTTGTATGCGTCTCCGTAGCTCGAATCAACGGTCACCACCGCACCGGCGGCGACAGCGGCCAGGTTCTCCCCGGGGACCTCAATCTCCGGCGCGTAGAACACGGCCACCGCGTTGCTGACCCGATTCTCGGGCCTGCCGGCTGAGGTCTCCAGCCGCGCCCGGACCTCGTACAGGCCTGGAGCTGCGTCAGGGGGGATCTCGACCCGGAACTCAAACTCATTCGCGCCACGCGACGGGATTGCGACTGCGACCGAGTCCGGCTGGTCAACTTGCCAGCCCTCCGGCACCTCGAGCGTAAGCTGCCCCACAAGGAGGCCGTAGGGCATCATGAAGCTGACAGGCCGCACCAAGAACCGACGCCGCCGTTCCTGCCGCGCTGCCTCCTCAACCTCCAGCTTCAGCTCGAAGGGCACGCCGATGCCGAGCTCCAGGTGCAGCGGCAGCTCGAGCGTTCGAGGCCCTCCCGCACCACCCTCCCCGGGCCAGCTCAGCCTGAGCACCGGCGTTTGCACGTACCAGTCGCCCACCTGCGCGTCAGCGGGCACCGCGAAGTCGAGAGAGGCCCTCTCGGCGCCCGTGTCGGCGCCATCAAGGGCAAGCCTGACACTCGGCCTGGGTCGAAGCGTGCCCCAGGCATTCACAAACTCCAGGCGCAGAGGAGCAGACGCGCCCGGTGAGATCGCCCCCTCTACACGTGCAAAGAGCATATAGCCGACGGCGGCCATGACACCTCGAGTGAGCAGCCGCTCCGCCTGGGCGACATCGCGTCTCAGCTTGGGGTCCGGGGCACCACCTGCCTCGGCGGCGGAGGTGTGCAGAGGTTTCAGGGTGCCATTTGCCAGGGCCAGTGCGCCCTCAACCAGATCGGGCCGGGCGTCCTCATAGCCGTCCGCCTCCAGCCTCGCGACGATAGTCTCCAGGTCCTCGATGGCCTTGCTCGTCTCTTGCCGGGAATGCAGCGCCAGCGCCTGCGCCGCATCACGCAGGAAGGCGCCGCCCACGTCAGCGCGTTCGCCTACACGCACCGCGGCGCAATCTTGCGGGGATAGCTGCAAGTACAACTGCACTCTCTCGAGCTTCTCGTCCTCCCACGCGAGCATGACGTCAGCGCCTGACACGATGTCAACCGCCACCAGTCTGTCTCCCTTGATGTGAGCGCCGGTCTCGAGGTCAAGGCGCGCAAGCCTCTCCGTGTCGATGCCCAGTGCGGCGTGATCGAGCGTCACCATCGTGCTCTTCATGCCAGGGGAGTTGTTCAAGACCGTGAAGTGCAGGTTCCCGTCGGCATAGTTCCCCCAGCGCTCGACCCAGACGTTCTCGGGGTCGCTGCTGCGCGCGTATGTCATCGGCTCCCATCCCGCCTCCGCCACGCGCCGGATGATGGGGGTGTACTTCACGAACAGGTCGCGGTCGCGGTTATGAAGCTCCGGGTCCGACCAGTAGCGCAGCGGTATCCACTTCTCCTTCTCCGCGTCCCACCAGGTGCCGTTGAACAGACTCGGGTGCATTCCGTAGAAGAGCGACCGCTTGAAGTACGACCGCACCATGTCGTAATCGAAGGCGTGGAAGTCCACGTTCATCAGCAGCAGGTACGGCTTCTGCCCGCTCAGCCAGCGGTTCAAGTTCAGGCGCGCGTCGGACATCGGCGTGTACTTCCCCTCGCGAAGCCAGCCGGTCTCGGTGCCGCCGATGTCCAGCAGCGGCGCCAGCCAGCGCCCGCCGGAATACACGGCGTTCGCCATCAGCAGCCTCCCTCGCCGATGCAGGTCATCCGAGACGAACCTCGTGAACTCCCAGGTCGAGAACATCTGCAGGATGCACGGTCGCTTGCTCTTACTCCCGAAGGTCAGCGGCACATCGCAGTACGCGAACTGATCCTCCCGGTAGTTCAGCACCGACCTGGCGCCCATCTCCAGCGAGTCCAGGTACTCCCCGTCCAGCCCCGGCCCAGGCTCAGCACGGTGCTCCTGCGCCGCGGCCCCGTATTGCTCCTCAGCGTGCTGCATGTTGTAGTTCAGCAGCCCGCGATTGCGGATGTCGCCCTCAGTCGGCAGCTCCGGGTCCGGGTTCAGCATGAACAGCGCCCCGTCGCACCACGAGGTGTTGCGGAAAGCGTGGTGGTATCGCCCCTCCTCATCCTGCACCGCAGAGCTCGCCATCGAACGCGCTCGATCCCCGTGACCGCCCTCATCCTCACCAGCCACCTTCGGCAGCAGCTCCATCGCCGCGTCGTACTCCCGCGGCATATCCTTTGGCATCTTCATCCACCAGCTCATCGGCTCCGTGTACCGGAAGCTGTAAACGCCCACCTCGTCATCGTGCGGCACGTTGTTGTTGCCCTCGTGGAACATGAACCCGAAGTCCTCGGCATTCTCGACCGTCGCCAGGTCCGTGAAGGGCATCCAGATGCCCTCTTTCATCGCCCGCTTCAGGAAGAACTCGGGGAACATCCCCACGTACTTCTCTGTCGCCGCTCGGAAGCCCCACGCCGGGTCGAAGCGGTAGATGAGGAAGCTGAAGGGCGCGCGCGAGGGGAAGCGCGTTGCCGCCGGTGTCAGCCCGAAGTCGAACGACACTGCCAGCCGCTGGCTGTCCACGTCGTAGACGATGCGCGAGACTGCCGGCTCGTCCAGCCGCGTTGCCAGCGCCAGGCCCCCGACCTGCCCGCCGGTCACACAGCCGAGCGGATAGCTGGAGTATTGCCCTCGCGCCCCTGCCGTCGAGCTGAGCAGGTTGGCGTATTCCCCCGCCTCCACCGGTCGGCTGGCTCGCACATCGTCCCACCAGGTCAGCCCCTCAGCGGGCACCGGCAGCGCAAAGCAGACCGAGACCGCCCGTTCCTGGGCGGTGGTATCCTCGATCACCCCCCGCACCCTCACGGCCCTGTCGCCGTCCTCCAGCTCGTACTCCAGCTTCAGCCCGGCCTCGGCGAGAGCGCCTATCTCCATCCAGCCAGCGTCCTCCAGGGCGCAGTCGCGCACCAGGAAGCCCGAGGGCAGGTCGGCCGCGGCCCGCAAGTCCTCGGCATCCACGGCCAGCTTCGCCAGGCCGGCCTCCTCTACCAGCAGCCTCAGGCCGTCGCCGCTGGAGCCGGCGCGCGCGCGTGCCGTGCTCGCTCCGCTCCACGCCGACAGCCAGCCCCCGTCCAACAGGGTCAGTTCCATCGCTGCCAGCCCAGCCAGCTCCCAGCGGTACGAGTCCGTCCTCTCCGTCTGCGTCTCGTACATACAGATGTTGATCCGCCGCACCGCGCTGCGTTCGTAGCCGGCGATGTCATCGCGCAGCAGAGCCCACCTGCCGACCGGAACCTGGTGCCGACGGTACTGCTGCTTATCGAGGCCCTGCTGATAGACGACGATGGAGATGTCCTTGTGAGCGACCTGCGGCTCGTCGCTGGTCACCCGCACCCAGCAACTCAGGCAGCTAGAGGCCGACCAGTCAAGCGGCGCGTCCTCGAGGCCCAGGCTGACGCCCGGCCATTGCTCCTTCCCGTCGCCGTCGTTGGCGATCGTTACCGACAGCAGGGGCTTGCCCGCGATCTCAGCCGGCGCGTCCGCAGGCACCTCCCCCCAGGTAAGCTCGCAACGATTGGCCACCCACTCATCGCCGGGCGAGATCAGCTCACCTTGTGACCAGGCTGCCGAGGTCATCGCCATCAGCGCCAGGCCGACATACACCTCAACCATCTTCCCACGCGCAATCATCGCTATCTTCTCCTTCCCGACGCCGTCCGCCCTGAAGGAATCGCCACGCGCGTCGGTGAACAGATTCCCGTGCCCTCCGCACACTTGGGCTAGATTTCAACGCCCGCGTGCCCAGACCTGCCCACGGCCAGCTCGGCAGGAGCAACTTGTGAACTCGGAGCCTGTCCGGGTCATCCAGTTGGTTCAGCACCTCTCCCTCGGCGGCGCGACGCTGATGGCGATGCTGCTGGCCGAGCGCCTTGACCGGCGACGTTATGACGTCATGCTTGCCGCCGGGCCCCACGCCGGCGCTGAGGGCGACCTCTCCGGGGAGATGCGCCAGCGCGGCATCAAGCTCGTAACCGTGTCCCATCTCCACCGCAGCCCTCACCCCTGGCACGACGCACGCGCGGCGCTGGCCCTGCGCAGCCTCCTGCGCCGCGAGAGGCCGCACATCGTTCACACGCACGGCTCCAAGCCCAAGTTGCTGCTCCCGTGGGCTGCGCGGCTGGCGCCGGTGCCCGTGAAGGTCGCTCACATCTGGGGCTGGGAGTGGCAGCCCGCGCCCGGGCCTATTACCCGCGCCCTTTTCACGGCCGCATCGCGCCTCGGCACCGGCTCTTATGATGCGCTGGTGGCCTGCTCCGAGGCGATGCGTCGCCAGGGCATCGAGCGCCGCGTGGGGCGGCTGGATCAGTACCAGGTCATCCTGCCCCCGGTTGACCTGGAGGCATTCACGCCTGAAGGTCGCGAGCAAGCGCGGGAGGAGGTCCGCCAGGAGCTTGGCATTGCCCCGGACGCCTACGTGGTCGCCTCGGTGACGCGCCTCGGCCCGCAGAAGGCGCCGCTGGACCTGGTGCGCGCAGCGGCGTTGGTGATCGCCCAGCGCCCGGACGCGCGCTTCCTGGTGGTGGGAGGCGGCCCGCTGGAGCGCGCTGTCACGAGTGAGATTGCCGCCCACGGGCTGGGGGACAAGGTGCTGCTGTTGGGCCCGCGCCGGGACGTGCCCACCGTCCTCACGGCCTCCGACCTCTTCGCCCTCAGTTCAGCTTGGGAGCCTTTCGGCATTGTCTACCTGGAGGCGGCGGCGGTCGGCCTTCCATCCGTGGGCACCAGGGTGGACGGCGTCCCCGAGGCTGTCGAAGACGGCGCAACCGGCATCTTGGTGCAACCAGGCGACCCCGGCGCGCTGGCTCAGGCCATCCTCAGCATCGCCGACGACCCCGAGCTGGCGCAACAGATGGGTCACGCCGGCCGTCGCAGGGCCGGGCAGTTCGGCACTCAACGCTTCGTCGCCGCCGTGGATGACCTCTACCAGCGACTGCTCGCCCGCAGGCACATCACCTAGCGCCTTCGCCCCGCCTGTGCACCCTTGCCGTTCTCCGTACGCAGAGGCCGGCCTGTCCGCCGTAGCTTTAGCGAAGGTGGGACCACTGCCTGCCCCGCTTCAGCGGGGTCCGGCCTGGCCGTTGCCGTTCGCCGTCTTCCGTCATTCGCCCTCGGTCGCTGCCGTTTGTCGTTCCCCATTGCCCATTGCCTATTGCCCATTGCCCGTCGTCCTACAGATACCCCAGCCCCCGCAGCCGCTCCACGACCGCCGCCTCCTCCGCCTCGTCGCCGATCTCCCGTCCTTCCCTCACGCCAAGTTCCGCCTGCTCGTCCACGAGCACGGCCCGTGCCCTCTCCTCCGCGAGCAGCTCGGTCAGTACCCGGCCATCAGCATACCCGGGCACGCGCAGCCCGCACAGGTGCAGCAGGTTCGGCGCGATGTCCTGGGCCTGCGCTGTCGCGATGCTGCCCGCGCGTATCCCCTCGCCGCAGACGAGCAGCACTCCCTCGGGCCGATGCGCTCCCGTCTGATAGTGCTCGGCGGCGGGCCGGTCAACGCGCGCCTCCCCGCAGCGCAGCCCGCTCAGCGCCTCACAGTCCTCGCGCCACCTGATGAGCATATCCGGCGCACGCGCCAGGTGCGGGCCGTGGTAGACCTCCTCGCGGTGCAGCACCTCGGCTATGACGGGCCGCCCGCTCCCCGGGTCGGTCGCGGTCATCAGGACCTCGCGCACCTCCTCGCAGAGCGCGCGGTACTCCTCGCCCGGCTCCACGGTCCCCTCGGGCTCGCGCCCTCTCAGGTTGATCCACGGCTCCGCGCTCCCGCCGCACAGGAAGCTGTATGCCCGCGTGTCCCGCCACGAGATGTCTCCGGTCATCAGCTCCCAGAGTCCATCCATCCCGCCCAGCCGGGCCATCCGCGCCGCGAAGCGGTGTTTGAAGGGAGCGGGCAAGCGGCTCTCGGCGATCCTCAGCAAGCGCCGCGCGGCACGGTATCGAAGCTCTCCGCGCCTCTTCTGCCACCCGAGCTGCTCGAACAGTTCCGGCAGGTACAGCGCCCCCCGGCAGTTCGGCCCCGCGCCATGGTCGGACACGATCATCACGTGCGTCAGGTCATCCAGCCGATCCACCAGCCTCCCGAGTATGCGGTCCATCTCCTGGTAGACGGCCAGCACGACATCGCCGACGCGCTCTCGCAGCGCCACGTCGTGTTCCGGGTGCGACGGGTCGGTCAGGTGCCAGAAGTAGTGTTGCGCGGGGTCTATCTCGACGAAGGCGACGGCCATCACGTCCCAGCGCTCTCGCGCGAGCAGCTCCTCGGCTATCTCGCCCTTCTTGCGCAGGTTGCCCAGTATCCGCTCCCGCGCCCTGGCGAGATGACCTCGCGCCACGAACCGCTGGATGTCCGAGTGCAGCGGGTACTCGCCGAAGCGCGCCGCCAGCTCCGAGGCCAGCTCGGGAGGGTGGGTGAAGCCTTCGCTCTGCGGCGAGGGGGTCAGCCAGCCCGCCACTTGCAGCCCGTTGACCGCCTCGGCGGGGTAGGACATGGGCATATTGAGCACGCAGGTGCGCAGTCCCGCCTCCGAGGTCAGCCGCCAGAAGGCCGGCGCGGCGCGGCAGGTGGCGTTAGGCCGGCGCAGCCGGTATGTCCCCGGAACGCGGTCGAGGAAGCAGAAGATCCCGTGCTTGCCCGGGTTCACGCCGGTGGCGATGGTGGTCCACGCGGCCGGGCTCATCATATTCGGCACGGACTGAAGCGGCCCGAAGGCGCCGCTCTCTCGCAGCCGCGCGAACGCCGGCAGCTCCCCGCTCTCCATCCAGCGTTCCAGGAGAGCGGGAGCGGCCCCATCAATACCCACGAGCAGCAGCCGCGGCTGTGACACCTCAGCGTTCACTCCCTGCCAGCAACTCGCGGTAGACCTTCTCGTACCCGCGCACCATCGCGTCAACGCTGTAGTGAGCGACGACTTGCCGGCGGCCCTCGGCTCCCATCTGACGGGCGCGCTCGGGATCGCCCAGGAGCCTGACCACTGCCGCCGCGAGGGCACCCTCATCATCCACGGGCACGACCCATCCGGTCACGCCGTCCTCCACGCCCGCGGCTGCTGGCGGCGTGACGACCACTGGCCGCGCGGTGGCCATCGCCTCCAGGACCGCCCCGGCGAAACCCTCGCGGCGCGAGGGCAGCACGAAGACCTCGCAGGCCGCCAGCAGTTGCGGAATGTCCTCGCGCCGGCCGGCCAGGTGCACCGCATCCTCCACGCCCAGGTCGGCGCGCAGTTGCCTCAGTTCGGCTTCATAGCCCTTGTCGCTGCCCTCGGGCATACCTCCGGCGATCACGATGCGCGTGGTGGGAAATGCCCCCAAGATCCCGGGCGCGGCTCTGACGAGCACCTCGTGGCCCTTCCGCCGCGCCAGCAGGCCGACCATCACAACCAGCGGCTCGTCGCCGCTCAGCCCCAGCTCCGCCCGGACCCCGGAGCCGTCAACTTCAGGGCAGAACCGTTCCACGTCCACGCCGTTGGGGATGACGGTGGCCTTGCTCCGCAGCCGAGCGGCCCCCGGCAGGTCATCGAGGCTATCCTCGGTCAGCGGTATCAGCCGACGCGCGCAGTAACTCCCCAGCCTCACCAGGTACCACGGCAAGCGCTCGCGGATGCGCACATTCCAGACGACGGGCACTCCCGCCCTCCTGCCTGCCGGCCCGGCCTCAAGCACCGCGCGCGTCTGATTACAGTGGAGCAGGTCAACCTCACGCTCACGCAACCACGCGGCCAGCCTCTTCGAGTAGCGGTGCAGCGCCCTTGCGGCCCGCAGCTTGGTGAGCAGCCCTGCCTTCAGCAGCCCCTTGCCGTAGCCGTCCAGGGGCGCATCGGGGGGCACGACCTCCACCGCACAGCCGTCGTCTCGGAGCGCATCCAACAGCGGCCCCTCACGCGCCAGCACTACCAGGGGCTCGAAGCGCTCGCGATCCAGTCGCCGCGTGATGGCTTGCAGCATCAGCCCTGACCCGTCGCACGAGGCGTAGGCGTCGTAGAATGCGATTCGCCTGGGCCGGTCCGACGACATAGGCACCCCTTCTTGGAGGCGAGAAGCGAGAGGCGGGAGGCGCGAAACGGCGCCTTCCGGCGCATGTTCAGAGGTATCCGAGGCCGCGCAGCGTCTCCTTCACCTGCGCCTCCTCGGTCTCATCATAGCCGCCACGCCCTGCCCCGTCAACGATCTCCATCTTCCGCCGCCGAGGGGGGCACTCGCTCAGCGATGCAGGACGCAGTATCTGCGTGGCCACCCGCCCGTCCACATGCTCCGGCACCGCCTCCCCGACCAGGTGCAGGATAGTCGGCGCGACGTCCTCTATGCGCAGCCCGATCGCCTCGTACCCGCGCTTGATCCCCGCCCCGGCCGCGCAGAAGATCCCTTCTTGCCGATGCAGCCCCTCCCGCTGCGGCGGCGTGAATACCGCGCGCTCAAGCGACGCCGGCAGCGGCCCGGACAGCACAAAGTTACTCAGTATCTCGTAGCGGTAGCCACGCGTAACGGCCAGCAAGTCGGGCGCGCCCTCCATCCGGCCGCCGTGGTAGATCTCCTCGGCGCGCAGCGGCGCCGACATCACTCGCTCGCCCGTCTCGGGATGCACGACCTCCGCCAGCGCCTCCGCGATCTCCTCGCGCAGCCGCTCCCGCGATGCGGCCGGCACACAGCCCGCCGCGAAGCGCCCCTCCAGGTTCAGCGAGATGTTCCCGTAGTCGCTCCAGCAGAACGCGCTGGTGCCTGCCCAGTCCCCGCGGCTCATCAGGAAGCGCGACATCAGGCCCCGCTTGGCGCGCGCCAGCCGCGCCCGGAAGCGCTCCCGAACCGCCCCCGGCACCATCCGGCCGCCCAGGCGCACTGCCGCCCGTCGCAGCCTCTGCCGCCGCGTCTCCGCCGTACCGCCGGCCAGCCTCAGCCACCCATGCTCCGCCAGCCACTGGTCGAGGTTGAAGCCCCCGAGGCATGGCCCCGCCCCGTGGTCCGAGACCAGCATGGTCACTGTCTCCGGCCCGGCGCAGTCCTCCAGGGTCCTGCCGATTTCCTCGTCCACCTTTGCGTAGACGTACCGCAGCAGGTCGTCCACCTTCCGCCCATCGCGCCCGCGCACTTGCCGCTCGTGCCAGTACCAGTGCTGCACGTGGTCGGTCGAGGAGAAGACCACGCAGAAGACGTCCACGGGCCGCGTCGCCAGCAGATACCGGCTCATTGCCCCCGTCTTCTCGATCTGCTCATCGAGCTTATCCAGCGCGTAGCCCTGCTTATGCGGCGGCACGAACTTCTCAAAGTACCCGTCGAACTCGCTCGCAAGCTCCTCGTACAGGCCTTCGGGGTGCGCGATCTTGGGCCCGAAGGCGGGCGCATCCACCCCTGACAGGCAGAACCCGTTGAGCCGCGGCGGCGGGAAGGTCCACGGCACGTTCAGCGCCCCGACGCGCATCCCCGCTGCCGACAGCATCTCCAGGAAGGTCGGCAGGCTCAGCGAGCCGCCGCTCAGGAAGCGCGGCGAGTAGTCCTCGGGCGAGACTTCCAGGAAGCCGTAGGTGCCGTGCTTACCGGGGTTACAGCCGGTGAGGAAGCTCGACCAGGCCACCGGGGTGAGGGGCGGGTGTGTGGAGCGCAACGCCCCTCTGCTGCCGGTTGCCAGCAGCTTCGCGATGTTCGGCAGTTCACCCGCCGCGACCCCGGGCTCGATCAGCTCGAAGGTCCCTCCGTCAATGCCGAACACAATCAGCGACGGCCTTGACTGACTCACTCGACGCCCTTGCCTTCCTCAGCCTTGATCGCTCTCACGGCTGCGCGCCAGCAGGTGCATCCGGTTGCTGCATGACGAAACACAGGGCCCTGGCCCAGCCACCATCCAGGAGGGCGGCCTTCCCCCCGGGGGCGGCACAGGGGGATCGTCGCTTCCCTATGGAGGAGCCGAATGGGGAAGGCGGCTCCACCAGGAGCCGCCAGGGGCCCCATCCGGCCCATCCCGTTCACGCGGTTCCTTCACCTTCCTCCGCCTTGACGGCCTTCATGAACGCCCGCCCCTCAACTATCTTGGCATCACGGACCTCGAACCACCTGCCCACCAGCTCCCTCAGGCTCTCGCTGGTGAACGATCTCAGGTGCGTCGCCGCAGCCCGGCGAGCGCCGATCCCCCGCGAGCCCACCGACGCGGCGCGCCTCAGGATGCTCCTGCCCAGCCCGCACGCGCCCGCCGACCTGCCCACCCCCTGGAGCACCCCGATCATCCCGCCGGGCCGCAGAACCCGTCTTGCCTCGGCCACCAGCCGCTCGGCGTCACGGCAGTGATCCAGCGACCCCATCACGAGCACGACATCGAAGCTCGCCGCGCAGAAGGGCAGCGCCTCTCCGACTGCCTGCACGATGCGCGGTGGCTCGGCGGGCCTCGGCATATGAGCGGGCAGGCTTCTCAGCTTCGGGTCATGGCCGCCGGGCAGGGGGTCTACGCCGACGTATCGGCAGTCGGGCGAGAGCAGCTCCCGCACATGCCCCGCCCCGCATCCTATGTCGAGCGCATCGCCGGACGCCTCCTCCAGCCCGCAGAACTCGACGAAGGCCCGGTGCAGCGGCTCGCGCGTGCCGCGCCG
>CBFDBV010000080.1:0-13738 GCA_965603135.1 uncultured bacterium | reverse complement strand
TCGGGCGCCTTCGGCGACCTCGCGCCCGAGAAGCCCGGCGTCTTCGAGCAGTTCCAGGACTACATGGATCGAGGCCTGGAGAGGGTGGAGGCCGCCCGCGAGGCCGGGCATGAGTACAGTTGGATGGACTACGGCGACACCTACGGCGAGCGCGGAGTGAACTGGACCAACCAGGAGTACGACCTGCAGTGGGGCCTGCTGGTGCAGTTCGCGCGCAGCGGCGACCTCCGGTACTTCGACCGCGCCGAGCAAGCCGCCCGGCACACCGCGGGGATAGACACCATCAACGTCGGCCCGAATCCGAGCCAGGTCGGCATCCAGAAGTACCACTGCCTGGGGCACACCGGCGGGCACGACATCCCCCGCGTGGAGGGCGCCAAGTACTGGTTCACCAGCGGCGGCTACAACACCGGGCATATGTGGACCCAGGGCACGTATATGACCTACTGCCTCACCGGCGACCGCCGCTACCTCGACAGCATCGAGCTGCTCTCCAACTGGCTGGCGGAGCAATACACGCAGAGCCTCGCACAGTGGATACATCGCAACTACGGCTGGTCCACCATCGCCGTGCTCGGCGGCTATCACACCACCGCAAACCCGTTCTACCTCAACGCCGCCCGCCTCTTCTGCGATAACATGATCGCCCGGCAGGACCCGGGCACCGGCGTCTGGGCCCATCCCATCGGTGAGTGCACACACGCGCCCCGGCACATGGGCGGCAAGGTCTTCATGAGCGGCGTGGACCTGACCGGGCTGAGGATGCTCGACGCAATCGAGCCGCGAGAGGACCTCAAGCATGCCATCGTGCGCACCTGCGACTGGATGTATCACCGCATGTGGCACCCGTGGGACAACAGCTTCCAGTACGCGCAGTGCACCAACTACGACCGGAGTTCGACGCACGCGGGCACATACATGGCCTGCGAGGGCCTGGCATATGCCTGCGATCTGGCGAAGCAGCCGGAGTTCAGGGAGATGCTCTTGCGCTCGCTGGCAGACATGATTGACGACGGGCCCTCCGGCAGCGGGAAGGGCTACGCGATGCAGATTCGCATGGTGCCGTACGCGCTGACGATCATGCAGCGCTGGGGGCTGAAGGAGCTGCCGACCCCACCGCCGCCCAAGCCGGTGGTCTCAGTGGATGAGCAGGTCTACCTGCTGCCGGGAGAGCCGGCTGCACTTGCCGTCATCGTCAACAACCGCGGCAAGGAGCCGATTCCCTCAGCAGCCGAGATCGTCGCCCTGCCCGAGGGCCTGACGTGCGAGAACCCAGAGGCCAAGTGGTCGGCCGCGCCGGGCGTAGGCCGCAGTCCTGCCTTCAAGCTGACCGGATCAGCCAAGACCGGCGACATGCTCAAGATTCGCTACCGCGTGGGTGAGACCGAGGGCCAGGCCGAGGTCACGGTGCGCGCGGCTGAGAGGATGGAGCTGGGCGAGGCGGTCGGCTACGTCGGCGGCGAGGGCGACCCGCTGGGCGCGGCGCTGGATAAGCTGGGCATATCGCTGCCCGCGCTGCCCGACCTGGAGCCGACGACGCTGGCAGGCTACCGCGCGCTGCTCGTCGGCTGCGAGGCTCATGAGAAGAACTTCGTGGGCCTGAAGGACGAGCCGCACCGGCTCCTGGACTTCATCGTCTCCGGCGGACGCGTGGTGATCGTGCAACTCCAGGACACGAGCTACCGCACGCACTTCCTGGCGCGTCCGCTGGCGCCCAGCAATGAGTCCTCGGAGTTCGGGGAGATCATCGTGAGCGACCATCCCATCTTCGGCAAGCCGCACCGGATCGAATCGCTCGTGGGCGCCATCTCCTACGATACCATCATCGAGGCGGATGCCGCCTGGAAGGTGCTGGCAACCGATGCGCAGGGCCAGCCCGCCGTCACGGAGACGACACTGGGAGATGGGACGCTGCTGGTGATCCAGCCCTCGGTCGAAAGATACGTGACCGGCGAGGTCGAGCCTCGGGGCACGCTGAAGGTGGAGACCTGCGGGCAGTTCATCGAGAACGTGGTGGAGTACCTCAGGACAGTCCTCCCCTCTACCCAGTAGGGCGGGCTTCCGGAGCCGGAGGTCGGGGGAGGCGCGCGGGGACTACTGGACCTCTCGCACCTCGATCGCGTCCACCCAGATCACGCCGCGCCGGTCCGGGCGGATGCCGAAGTGCGTTCTGCGGACGTTCTCGGGCACGTTGAACTCGATGCTCTCTTGTTGCCACGCGCGCCCCAGGTCCACGGTTCGCCCGGGGGCACCCTTGAAGCCGCTGATCTGAAGGTGCGCGCTCATATCGTCGCGATCCGCGCGGACGTAGACGGTCAGTCGGTACTCTCCCGCCTTCAGGCCCATCGGATACGAGGTCACGGTCAGGCCCTCGCCGTCGGCGGGGCAGCGAATGAACAGGGAATGCCTGCCCTCGACGGCCTCCAGCGAGTCGGCGCCCCAGCTTGCCCCCGTCTCCTGGGTGTAGTTGACGCGGTAGTAGTCGGGATAGCCGGGGTTCGTCTGTTGCTCGAACCCGCCGTTGCGAATCAGGTTCCCCTCGGCCAGCGTAACCTCGTTAGGCGCTGGCTCCTCGACACGAACGCAGTAGATGCCCACGCCCAGCGCGCCTATGATGTCGCGAATCTCGCCCGCCTCGGTCACGCTCACCGTCCGATCCTCGAACAGCACCTGCGCCGACTGAGTGAGCGGTGTCTCGGGGCACTTCAGCGCGATGTTCTTCGGTTGCTTCTCGGTGTTGACGCAGAAGACGTAGACGGCCCCGTCGTACCGACGCGCCATCGTGTGCAGCGCGGGATCCTCAGTGACGAGAGCAACCTCAGGGGCAGGCTCGTGGGAGAGCAGCACGGGCGTAAGCTCCCGGATCTCGGCGGCCATCTTCCGGCACTCGGCCCACATACCGTCAACGAACGGGTTGTTGTGCGGTGGCCGGCGGATGAAGTACTGGATGCCCGTCGCGCCGTGCACGATGGCCAGGTAGGTCATGCAGCGCTGTTCCTGCCAGGTGGGCTCGCGCCCCCACGCTTCGCCGCCGCCGAAGGCCTGCGGGACGCACCAGATGGGCATCGAGCCGCTCGTGGCGTTCAGCACCAGGTCAACCGTGTCCGCGACGCTCGTTACCGGGCGGTTGGGGATCGGGTACGGGTCAACCATCAGTATGTCCATGCCCTCGACGTACTGATGCGCCTTGCTCGGGACGCAGAAGACCATGGTGGTCGGATGGTGGGGGTCGAGCTGCTTCATATGCGCGTTGTGGGCGATGTAGCGGTCGGGCGGAACGCGTCGGCCCGCCGGCTCGTCGGAGAGATACCAGCAGAGCAGCGCGGGCGCATCCCGGTGGGCGGCCACGTCATCGGCCAGCGCTGCGCTGACCTCCTCCGAGGGTTCCTGGTCGGTGATCTTCCGCACATCATAGTGCATCCTCATCCCTACGCCATCGGCCTTGTCCAGGAAGTCGCCGATGATCGGCCGCTTCTCTCGCCGGAACTCGGGGTCGAAGCTGTGGTACACGCAGATCAGGTTGAACTTGAACGCGCCCTCCAGCCGGAGCACGTACTGGGGGTCCTCCTGGTCGTAGTGCGTGCCCCGGTGGAAGTAGAAGCCGAAGGGGAAGAAGGGCTTGCCGTCCACGATGAGCCCGCGCGTGCGGTAGTCAATCCTCACCTGGTTGGGCTTCGCGGGGGCCTTGGCGAACCTGGCCTCGCCGCGCGCGATCTCGTCCTCGCCTCGCCTGAGCGAGCAGGTCACGCGGTGCACGCCGTCGGCAACACCGGCGAGGTCGAGAGGAACCACCGTCTCCCGTCGCGTCAGGGCGATGGTGCGCACTTCGAGCGCGTCCCCTTCAAGACGGGCTGAGATGCCCTCGGGATTGACCCCCGCGGCCAGCTCGATGATGAGTTGAGCCTGCTCGCCGCCGTTGTACAGTGACAGCGACGGGACGAATCGCATTACCGCCTTCGCCGCTACCTCAAGGGCCTGCGCGCGCAGCACCTCCGAGCCGTCCGCCGCGTCGGTCGCCACCAGCCGCAGCACGTACTCCCCGGGGCGAGGTAGCGGGACGCGCAACTCAACGGGCGTCGGCGTGGCCGCGAGTGCCACCGAGACCTCCCGGGCGGCGATCTGCTCGTCCCCTCTGAGAGCTTGCAGGCTCAGCTTCAACTCGTGCGGGCCGTCGTCGTCCCTCGCGAGCATGCATCTCACGTGGGCGTAGCCCTCCTCGGTCTGCCTGGTCCACTCGAAGTCGCTGACGCGCACCCCGCCGATGGACTCGCTCGAGGGTTCGAGTGTCAGCTCGACGGTCTCGCGGTAGCGCTCGCCCTCCTCCAGCTTCTGATCCCACCCCAGGAAG
Source organism: uncultured bacterium (assembly GCA_965603135.1). Taxonomy (GTDB): domain Bacteria; phylum Armatimonadota; class Zipacnadia; order Zipacnadales; family UBA5352; genus CBFDBV01. The sequence goes on along the minus strand of CBFDBV010000080.1, from coordinate 9,390 downwards.
AAGGTGCCCTTGTCGCGGTCGTCGTAGAGCGTCATCTCGTGGCTGGTCTTCATCCGCCAGGTGCCGAACAGGGAGCTGAAGCTCATCTCCCGGAGCCCGCTCCAGAGCACGCGCTGCTCGCCCCTGCCGTAGGTCATGCGCCCCTCTTCCGACTTCTCGGCGGTCTTGACCTCATAGCCGGCGCCGTCCAGCCACGGCACCGCCGGCCGCCAGCCAAGCTGCAGGTGCCCGTCCTCAAGGCCCTCCTGCCCGAACTCGTACTCGACGACGAGTCTGTTGTCGGCGCTGACCGTCACCCTCTTGGTGTACGAGAACTCCTCGGACTTGTCCGTGATCTCCAGGACATTGGCGCCGGCCTCTTGCGCAACGCTCGCCGTGGCGCCGCCCGTGCTGCTGCTGAAGAACGCGGTCGTCCACTTGGCATCATGGACGGTGAACTCGGACCCGGAGGGCTCGAAGACCTCAATGCCCTGGTACTGGATACCGAGGCCTCGCTGCGTATGCCACGTGGCCGCAATGTCTCCGGCTGACAGCTCAGCCTCGCGCAGCGCCTCCTGCGCCCCGGCGAAGGGGGCAACCGCCACGCTCGCTAGGAGGGTGAGGAACGCGGTGCATCGTGCAGAGCCGATCATGATACCTGCCTCTATCAGCCAACAGCTATCAGCTATCAGCTATCGGCTTGTCGGCTGCCCGCTCATTCGTTCTTCAGCCGGGCCGCCGTTTCGCCCACGATCATCCAGTACGCGGCCGACTGGATGACGCCCGAGGGCGGCAAGATGCCGACGTCATATCCGGGCAGATGCACCGCCGCGTCGCCGTAGGGCCAGCAGCCGTCAATGTTCAGGTCGGCGCCCATCTCCTCCGCCCGGCGTGCCGGCGTTCCGGCGAGGACCGTCACGATCTTCGCATCGCATTGATGCGCTGTCTCCGCCCAAGGGCCGAAGGGCTCGTAGTACCCGACGTACACAAGCAGGTCACCGGGCTTGAGCACAGTGGGCAGGCGTTCAGGCGTACGCCACGCCGGCAGGGGCTCCAAGAGCCCGGGATCGCCGACCTGGCCGGGCTGCTCGGGCGGCAAATGCCCGGCGGAAGCGTACCACACCGGTTTGCCGGCTTGCAGAGTCCGCGCGGCCATCTGCCCGGCTTCCGCGAACTTGTCCATCTGGGTGGCTTGCAGCCGCCTCATCATGCTGAGCAGGCGGTCCAGGTAAGTCCCGCCGAGCACGTGCGGGCCGACCGGCGAGACCGCCAGCGGCTCCCATCGGAGTCCTTGATGCTGTGCATTGCGCTCGGGTCCGCCCGGCACGCTCACGCTCTTGTACATCGGCGGCATTCTCCCCTGGCGGGTGATGGCCGCCACCAGCTCGCCGGTGAAAGCCCACAGGCCGGCGGCCAACGCCGGCGATATCGTGGGCAGCCTGTCCGGGTCATTGGCCGGGGGCGCGAAGGCGTCCACGAACACGTGCTCGCCGGGCAGGTTCTCTGGGGCGAAGAACACCACCAGCGCATCACGCTCCCGCATCGCTTGCAGAAGAGCCACGTCCTCCGCATCGTCACCCGTCAGGGAGCCCAGCAGCACCACGTCACCCGCCGAGGCCTCGTCGGTGTCCGCCAGCGGCTCGGCGTGCATCAGTCCGCCTGCGCGGTGGGCGGCCTCGCGAACGAAGCCGGCGTCTCCGGCAAACCAGAGTTCGCCGCCATGAAGCATCTTCTCGGTCGCAGTCTCGGCTGCAAGCGTGATGGCGCGGAGACTGCCGGCCGTCTTCGTTACGCTCTCAAGCAGGCGATCGAAGTACGCTGCGGCCGGGGTTGATCGGGTGGGCGCAGACAATTGCTTCAGCCCTTCTCGAACGGCAATAGCGAACAGATGGACGCAAGGCCGACCGCTATCCGGGGGCCGCGCAGCGGAAGCGTTCGGCGCCGACGCTGAGGGCGCCTGCCCCCCTGAAGCGCAGATTGAGGCGCGGCTTGCCAGCGGCGACGCCGCGCACGGTCAACTTGTGCGTCCCCGCCGCCAGGGCAACCGGCAAGAGCTGCCAGCCTTCGTCACCGGCGAGTTCGGCCACCACCGTGGAGTCAACCTCCAGCACCAGCTCACCGTAGGCGCGAACCTGAAGCTGGTACACATCGTCAACCCGCACATCGAAGTACCCAACAAGCGAGAAGCCCTGACCGTCCTTCACGCCAGCCTCCGCCAGCCAGTCGGCCTTCTTTGTGCTCTCGACGACCAAGGGCTGTCCCCCGTCAGGTGTAACCTCGATGCCCTTGGCCCAGTTGGCGTCGGGCTCCACCTCCAGGGCCGGCAGGGCGGGCGGGGGAACCACCTCGAACTCGATCGGCTCGGCCGTCACGCGAGCAGTCTCGCCCCCAGCGACATATTCGACGCCCTGGATGCGCACCGGCCCCAGCCCGAGCAGTCGGCTGTCAATGACGACCTCCGCCTCGGCGGCTCCCTCGCTGGTGGCAAGCACGCGTTCATTCTGCATGAAGCAGACCGTGCCGGCGGCCGAGAGCTTCGCGCGCAGCTTGAGCGGCTTCCCCCACGCAATGTTCTTGTCGGCGGGGGACGTGACGGTCAGCCGACGACCGTGATTGCTGACCTGGACCGGCAGTATCAGCTCTCCCTGTGTCTCGATGACATCTGCCGACACCGCGACGACGCGCAGCTCGTGGTAGCCATCGCAAAGCTCGGTGGTGTCCAGGTCGAAGGCCGCCGCGGGCGTACAGGTCGCGTGTCGTCTCCCGTCAACGAGGAGTTCGCAGCGGCCGATCTCCGCATCGCCTTGCACCGCGGGCCGCAGCGAGACTTGCCCGCTGATCGTCTCGCCGGCCTTCACGCCCTCGGCGGTGACCACCGGAATCTCAGCCCACGGGCGGCAGAGCGGATCGCCGACAATCAGCAACTGGTACGGCCCGCGCACCGACTGATAGAACGCCTCGGCCAGCGTGCAGCCGCGCGCGTAGTGGACGTGAATGAACGGGTCCGGGAACTTCGCCTGGATGGCGTAGGGCTCGGTCACTGTGCCGGCCGAGGCGGTCGCGCCGTGACGGATAAACTCGGTCAGCGGAGTCTGGCTCGCGCCCTCAAACATAACCCCGCCAGCGCTGGTCAGGTGCTCGCAGATGGCGCCGGGCAGGATCGTGCTCTTCGACGCGGCCCAGTCGAATGTCGCGGACCCGGCCATCAAGCCCTGCACCTCGGCCTTCTCCTGCGGGAGCTTGCCGTCGGCGAGTTCGGCGCTCACGCCCAGCTCCGCCAGCTTCGCCGCGGCCGGGCCGAAGCCCCACTGCCGGGTCAGCGAGCGGATGTTGCTGTTGACCATGTAGTAGATGGTGCCCGCTGGCTTCGTCCCATCGGCCGCGGCGCTCCGGCGCAGGCATTCGAGGACCTCGCGCACGGAATTGCCTCGGCCGCTGGTCACGCCCAGCGTCGTCGAGAGCAGGTATGATCGCCCGCCCCCGGCGGCGACCTCGCCGTCCTCGTCCCACGCGTAGCCGCTGCGGAAGCCGCGCGTGGGCTGAACGTCGAACTCCCGCGTCTTCATCCGCTCGACGAGCTGCTGGAAGTCCTCCCGCTCGCGGAGCGACTTGAGGTCCTTGTCGGCGGCCAGGTGCGCGAAGTTCAGGAAGCCGGCCTCAACCGCACGCTGAAGGTATGCTATCGCCTCATCGGCTTCGCCCGCGCGGGCGAGGGCGCAGGCCAGGTTGTAGAGCAGCGCAGGGACGCGCGGGGCCTCCCGGGCGATCTCGCGCATCGGCCCAACAGCATCCGCCCACTTCTCCTCCTCCATCAGCTTGATGGCCGAGACGTAGGCCCTCCTTTGGTCTTCGGGCAGCGGCTCGGCGGTCAGCAGCGGCTCCGGCAGGCGCGCGTAGCGGTTGACATTCAGACGCAGGTAGGTCGTGTCCTTGTCGAGGACGTAGCGGTGCAGGTAGGTGAGCCCGTTGATCGAGGCGTGGGGCGTGATGACCTTCGAGAACTGCTCCCCCTCCTTGTCCGTCTTCACGTTGATGCGCGAGGGCAGATCGCTTGAGTAGACGAGGTAGTCAATCTGCTCGGCAAGCCCACGGTCGCGGATGGTCCGCAGGGATGGCTCCAGGATGCGCTCGCGAAAGAGGTCAACGGTGGTCTGCTCGAAGCCGGGCAGATCGCTCAGGTAGATTACGTTGCTCGCGGGCACGCGCCGCAGGTGCACGAACTCGTTGGCGACGGTCATCGAGGCCCAACTGTCTGCATTGACCACCACGGCCACGTTCGCCGGCCCGCCGCCGGCGCACGCTGCGCCGGCCAGGAAGCTCGACGCGAGCAGGGCCGCCACCAGACGGGCCCACCACCGACGACTATGCTCCGGTGAGATGCACATACACCGCGATTTCCTCATGTGTTGCTCCCGTTCCTCTGGGCTTCAGATCGGGGGATGGGGACAGTCATCCCGCTGGGCGGGATGACTGTCCCCCTGTCGGGCCGCCAGCTAGTTCAGGCGGTAGAGCCGTGTCTCCGTCCTGGGCAGTGCGACCTCGAAGTCGGTGCCATCCCGCAGGACCACTTCCCCGGTGTACGCGTCCGTCACTCGGTGGCTCTGAGGGAGCGAGATGGTGAGCGCGGCTTCCCGCTCGTTGCCGTTGTGCAGCATCAGAAGGCGATTGTCGGCCTTCAGGACAACGTCCTGCTCGCAGTAGAGGTGCACTCCCGCGAAACGTGCGACGCCCCGAAGCAGCTCTGGGCCCATGACCGGCACCGCACAGTAGACCGATCGCCAGTCGCGGACTTGTTCGCCGTAGCCTTGGCGAAGGCGGAAGTCCTTGACGGCCAGCGCGCCCTGCCCGTCGGGGTAGCGGGCGAGAACGGTGGCCTCTGGGTCAACGATAGTGAACACCGGCCCGAACTCCGGCGGATGAAGCTCACACGAGATGGCGTAGCCGAAGGGGTGGATCTCGTAGGTCCTCGTCGGGTCGAGTCCGCTGGTGATCGCGTGGTCGGTGTTGCACAACTGGTACTGCATCAATTCCCTGCCCGGCTTCCTGCCCACCGCGATGCCGGTGACGGCCTGGATGTTGCTCTCCTGCAAGCCGTTCTCCCTGCTCACGTACCCCGGTGCGTAGAAGAACAGCAGCGTCTTTCCCTCGCGCTTGAGCTGGTCAATACGCGCGCGATCCTCCGGCGTCAGAAAGAACGCGTTGAGGAAGACGTACAGCCGGTAACCGTCGCGCACCGACTCATCTGCCAGGTCCTCCAGCATATAGATGTCGTAGGGCGCGCCGAGCTTGCCCATCGCATCCCACAGCGTGTAGACGATCAGGTTGTGATAGATGGGCGGGGCGCGGTAGACGTCGTGATACGCCATCGTCCTGCCGGAGGTGAACACCGCGATCTCGGACACTGATTCCTTCTCGCGCGCCAGGGCCTGCGCGTGGGTCTGCTGTGTCTTGCTGATCGTCTCCAGGATGCCCGGGTCCGTGAACCAGCCGACGCCCTCGCGGCCCGTGCTCTTGCTCCAGTCGGAGAACCAGTAGCCGGCGCCGTCAATGATCGCGCCTGCCATGTCGCGCTTCATCACGGCGTTGGTCTCCCGGTCGCTGCGCATCCGGCCGTAGGTGGTCGGAGCGGCGATGAAGGTCCGGTGGTCAATCTCCCCGATCAGCAGCTTCTCATGCAGCCTGAGCGAATCGTAGGTGAAGGAGGTGTAGAAGGAGGTCCCGGCGCGGCGGTTTGAGTACGGCGTGGGTCCCGCGAAGAAGTCCCAGTCGGGGTTCTGGAGCATTTCGTGCAGGTCGAAGTTGTTATTCTGGAGCCAACTCCCCGGCGTGTTGTAGCCCCGCAGGTGGGCGACATTGTAGCCGTAGTAGGCGCCGACTACGACGGGCCTGGCCGCCTCCTGCTTGATGGTGCGCATCACCCGCGAGTAGAACCGCCCCATCACGCCCGACAGCCATTCCGCGTAGTCGAACGTCATCGCGCTCCCCAGCGGATCGCGGAACACGCCGCCATCAATACCCTCGGCCACCAGCTCGGACACAACGGGCTTCGCCGTCTCGAAGGTAAGCTCCGGGTCCTTCCACGCTTCTCGGAGTGCTTCGATGGAGCCGTCGTACCTGGCCTTCAGCCACCGGCGGAATTCCTGGATCGCCTGCGGGTTGTGATCGCCGATCGTGAGCTTCGAGCGATCCTTCTGAAACAGGTTCTGCTCGACTCCCCCCATCGCCGAGTCCGGCGCGCCACAGCTCATCGGCAGGTAGCCGGCGATGTGGTCGTAGTAGGGCCGCGTTCGCAGGTAGCCGATCAGCCGCCGGATGAAGTCCAGCACGCCCTCGTTGTACTTCGCGGAAGAGAAGGAGACCGGCGCCAGCAGACCCGTCGCGGTCACGAGGCGCTCCTCCGGGTTGCGCTCCAGCCACTCGGCCGTCGGGCGCAGGTTTGGATGGACGATGAACCGCGCCTCCGGGTCAATCCTGAGCGCCGAGGTGATACGCTGGTCGAGGTGCCGGCAGATGCGCTCGAACTGCTCGGGCGTGTCGTCCCAGGGAAGCGGATGGGTTTTGAGGTGGTAGAGGTGGATGCCGGTCTGCGAGTAGTAGTGATACCGGTCATAGGACGGCGCGGTGAACGCCCACGCCGCGGGCGGCACAGTGGCATCCCCGAACCTGAGAGCCGCCGAGCCGTTGACGAAGGCCAGGCCCGCCTCGCCCGGTGCGGCCTCCGGCCTCGCCTCGAACCGGCGGATGTCCAGCCTCGTGATCTCGTCGAGACCGTTCCCCTCGGCGTCGAGTAGCTCCAGCGAGGCCCCGGTCTGTGTGCCGAATGCTCTCAGCCGAACCGCCGTCGGTCCGTCGGGCGCGTACGCCGGCAGGTGGACGTCGAACCTCAGCCTCTGGTCCTGGTCGGGCGGCCACTGCGAGGTCGGTATCTCTGGCGCCAGGGTCGCCTTCGCCACCGAGAAGTCGCTGTAGCCGGGCACCTCCGGCCGGTCCCCGATCTCCAGCAGGAAGAAGTAATCATCCGCCAGCTTTGCCGGTGGCCGCAGGCTCACTTCAATGGCGACCGTCTCTCCGGGGCGGGGTCTCGTCGGCTCGACCGTTGCGCCCGTGAGCATAGCGCGTTCGGTTGTCTGTCTCGGCCTCAGGCGCGCGATGATCGGCTGCTCGGGTCCGCGTACGGCGAGAGTCGTCAGTTCCAGCTTCTCCTCCGACCCCTCTCGTATCACGACCCGCACGCGGTCCGTCTCGATCTCGTCGAACCCCGCGCTCACCTCACGGTGGTCTGCCGCCGCACCGAACTCACCCATCAGCTTCCAGTCATCGCGCTCCCACCCGTACACCGAGAAGGCGCCCACCTGCCCGGGCTCCCCCTGCCGCAGGATCACCTCGTTCACCCGCAGTGGCACCTCCCAGCGCACTTCCAACCACTGGGGCAGGGAGGCCTCGAACGGCTGCCACGAGGTCCCGTCGTTGCCGTCTATCAGGTTGTCGGGATAGAGGCTCTCGTAGTTGGCGAAGGACGAGGCCAGCACGAAGGCGCCGTCGGACGCGAGGGCCAGGTTGCCCTCGACGGGTGGCAGCCGGTCGGAGACGTCGGGCTTCTCGAAGGCCTCGGGCGGCGCGGCCTTCAGCGTCGCCTGGTAGTACTGTAGCACTTCCTGGGCCGAGAGCGGGCGGGACCAGATGGTGAACTCGTCTATCGCCGTCTTCTCCTGGCCCAGGTACGCCCAGCCCCGATACGAGGTCCCCACGGCTATCTCCCACCGTCCCGTGGCCGGCAGCTCGATGGCGCCCGCCTCGCCGGCCGGCTCCCCGTCAATGAACAGCCGATAGCGTGCTGCGTCCCAGGTCAGCGCCAGGTGATGCCACTCTCCCTCCTGCCACGCCTCTATCGGCGCCTGGATCCTCGTGGCCTCATCACCCGCTACCGTGTTCTGCGCGAGTACCGTCAGGTTGGTGTCATTGTACATCCTGTACACGATCAGCCGCACGTACTCCCGCTTCACCTCGGTGTAGGTGAAGCTGGCGAAGAACACGAAGTGCTGGGAGGTCGCTGGCGTCCAGTCCTGGGGCTTGGCCCAGAGCGAGCAGGTTCCCTCGCGCGGGAAGAAGCCGCTGCCGATGAAGTAGGAGCACCGGTTCATCCCGCCCAGGACGCGCGCCTCGCCCTTCAGACCGGGCAGGTACGGCCCCGTCATGGTCGTGTAGGCCGTTATCGTCTCGGCCCCCTCGTGGGCAAGCGTCGCCTGGTCTTTGCCATCGAACGGGGCGTAGAGCAGGGGCGCCTGTGCCGCGCAGGTGCTCGCAGAGATCGCCAGAGCAATGACGAGGGAGCCGATCTTCGCTCGCATCATCTGACCTCCGTGTGTAGACCGCGAGTTCGCCGCCCTACCCATCAAGCCACGTCAGTGGGTACTCCCCGTACTCGTAGAACGCCGAGTACAGTGCCTCGATGTTCTCGAAGGGCACATCCGGCCCGACCTCTCCGTGCAGCAGGCACCCGCCGTTGAAGTTGCCGAAGACACCGATGGCCTCCTTGACCGCCTCCCTGATCCCCTCAGGCGTGCCGAAGGGGATGACCCACTGGCGGTCAATGTCGGTGCGGATGCACACGCGCCCGCCGACGATCTCGCCCACGCGCCTGGTGCGCATGCAGTCATGCTGCGGGTTGAGGATGGTCACGCCGATCTCGATCAGGTCCTCGATGATTTCCAGGATCCAGCCGTCGGTGTGGAACCAGACGTGCACGCCCGCGTCGCGGATGGGCTCGAACATCCGCGCGTAACGGGTCTTGAAGAAGCGCCGCCACATGTCGGGGTGAATGAGCAGGCGATTCTGCGCGCCCCAGTCGTCGCCGAAGCGGATGCAGTCCACGCCGGCCTTAAGATGGCGCCTGATGGAATACAGGTTGTGCTCGACCATGCGATCGGCCAACTCGTGAACTCCTTCGTTGTCCTCGGCCAGGTCGGTGAAGTAGTTGGCGGGGCCGCGCAGATGCTGCATGAGCTGAAAGAACCCGCCTCCCCCGCCGCACACGAACTCCTCAGGATGCCGCTCGGCAACCTGCGCGGCAAACTGCTCATAGTGGCTCTCGGCCGGATGTGGGGGGAACTCGTACATCGGCCAGGCGTCCCAGTCGGGGATCGCCGGCCGCAGCACCTCGCCGGACGTGTACCCGCGCAGGCGCCGCCACACGGTCCCCCACGCGTCCTGCCACTCGACGATGTCTTCGCTGCCCTCGCCCTCGTCACGCGGCGCGTTCAGGTTCCTCTTGATGTGTTCGTTGCCGAAATCATCCGGGTACCTCTCGACCAGGTCCAGGAGCTTCTGCCCATGACGCCACAGCGCGCCCGGAAAGATGTAATGGTGGATCGGGCAACGGTCGGGGCCTGTGAACTCAATGGCAGCCAACAG
>CBFDBV010000079.1:0-13741 GCA_965603135.1 uncultured bacterium | reverse complement strand
TCGTGGGTGATGTCCACCTCCGCCCACGCCGTCGGCGTGTAGCCTATCTTGTCCGCCATGAAGTAGGCTGGCGAGACGTCACCGGTCATGAAGAAATCGTAGGACAGCCAGCCGTATCCGTCGCCGGCCCAGGTCGAGCCCCACGAGTTCACGAACTTGAAGCCGCCCACCACATCATAGTCCTCACCAGTAGCATACTCACCGAAGACACCATCCCCGTCGGTGTCATCGTCGTCCCCACGGTCCTTGTCGTCGTCGTAGCCCACGATACAGATGGCGTGGCCGGCGATTACAGTGGTCGTTGTCGGCACCTCATAGAAGTCGTCATCTGTCAAGATAGTGCCGGTGTAGAGATCGTCGTACACGGTGAACCCGACCACAAACGGATGCCCGTCGTCGAGCTGGTTCTTCAGCGCCACCAGGTCCAGCTCAGTGTCCGTGGGAGACCAGGCCCACGAATCGCACCGATACGGCATTGCGTTTTTCCAGACGTCCGCCGACGGCTGCCGCGCTCCACCGCCACCGGGCCACTCCTTGTAGTCGCTGGCGCTGTAGGGCATATCGGTCATGTTCGCGGCGCCCTTGTACTGAACCAGCGTCATCGCGTCGCTGATGTTGCTTCCCGCATCAACGCCGCCGTTAATCTGATTGTAGATGAACGCCGGGCTGAACTGATGGTCAGTGTGGGTCAGGTCCCAAGCGTGCTCCTGCCCCTCCTGATATGTCTTGTAGTAGTAGCCCGTTGCCCACGCCGTACACGAGCCCTGCGCGCCTTGGCTGCCCACCGGCGGCATGCCCGCCGAGACATCTGCGCTCGCTCTCCACCCTCGCTGCGCAGGCGTGGGGACCGGCAGGTACAGCCGCGGTATCCTCGCCAGCACCTGCGGCGAGTCCGGTATCCAGCCCAACCCCATCGGCTGGCCGTCCGGCGCCAACGGCGGCCCACCCCACTGCGCCAGCGCCTGCTCACAGGGAAGCAAGCCCAACGCGACTACCGCAATGATCGCGAGCAGTCCAAAGCATGAGACCGCCGAGCATCGCATCACCGATGATTTCATCTGCGACACCTTTCTCACTCCCCTTTGCGCCCGCCCCCACGCTACGGTTTATCGCGTCCCCGCCTGTGAGCTTCGCCGCCGCGTCTTTCCCACTGTGACCAGTGACCAAGACCTGTAGCAGCAGGCGTCAGACGACGCCTCGCCCCCCGGGCCGGTTGCCGTGCCTGACCATCATCTGTTGAGTGCTTCGCCAGGCCGGGGGCCTGCACCTTCTCCCCGGAGACCGCTACGCGGTCTCTTAGGAGTTGCGGAGAAAGCTCTGCTTTCTCAGCGCAACTCCACCCACCACACCGGCGCTTCGCGCCGTTTCCCCATTCGGCCCCCCATAGTGCGGCGGACTTGTGCAAGCAAGTACTAGCGCTGCACGAGCACGGGCACCAGCGCCTGCACGCTCTGCCCGTCGTCAGCCAGGGCGGTAATCTGAACCAGGTACTGCCCGGCCGGGCAGGCGGTGCCGCTCTTGCTGCGGCCGCTCCAGACCGCTGTGTTCGCGCCTGCGGCCTTCGCCTGGCTCGTCGCTAGGGCTGCTATCGGCCGCCCGGCGATGTTTAGCACCTGCACGCTCACCTGCGCATCCGCCGAGAGCGTGTAGCTTATCGCCACCTGCCCGCCGCCCGTCGCGCTGGCCGTGGCGCTGGCTATCGCCAGGCCGCCGCCCACGCCGTCGCTGACCTCCAGGCTGAAGTGCCGACTGCCGCCCTCGCCGGAGTTGTAGGTGTAGGCGGGCATCGTCCGCGCATACATCCGCTTGCCCGCATCCTCGTCCACCAGCGTGACCTTCTTATCGGCGGGCACCTCCGACAGGTCGGGCAGCGAGACCTCGATCTGCACGCCCGCCATATCGGTGGTCACCACGAACTCCCAGGTCTCGGTGGCCGCGGCCTGATCTCGCACGTCCACCGCCAGCCGTCGGCCGACCCCGGCGGTGAAGTACAGGTCAACGTAGGGCGAGACGGCCGGCGGGTTGTCTATCCTGTATGCCGCCGGATTCGCCGCCGCCTCAGCCAGCACGCCGGCGAAGCTGCTGGCGTCCATGCTGCCCGCCGCGCGCGCCACCACCGGTATCACCCAGCTTCCGGGGCCCGGCTGGCGCGCCGCGACCGGGTCTGCTGCTGATGCCACCGCCGAGCCCGGCCCCTCGATGGTCACCTGCGTGGCCGCGCTCGCGCGCATCCAGAAGCCCGCGTTCCTGGGCACCGTGGTCACCGCGCCCAACCCAGCGGTGGTGGTCACCAGCCGGTAGCCTCCTGCCGCCGTGTCGTAGATGAAGCCGTAGTTAGACGCCGGGCTGCCGGCGGGTATGTTCACCTGCGCCCACAGCAGGCCCCCTTCATAGGGGTTCGCGCCCATATTCCAGCCCGTGAGCAAGCTCATCACGATGTCCTCGGCGTCGCTCACCAGCTCGCCGGGTATCTCCAGCTCCACCTCGTCCTTCTCGGCTTCCACCGGCACTACGCCCACCCAGAACCCGCGCCCGGGAGCCACCTTCATGAGCGGGTCCGCCGAAGGCGCCGTCAAGTAGGGCGGGCTGTTGAGCGGGTCCCAGCGCGCGATGTCCACGTCGGGCCCGAAGACGGCGACCGCATCATCGTTCATCGGTCGCACCGGCACGCCGACCAGGTTCATGCCCTCCCCGATGGTCATCTGATACAACGCCGCTGCCACGAAGTCCACGTTGGACTCGTCCGCGGCCAGGTTGATCTCTCGCTGCACCGGATCGAAGACGTAGTCCTCGGCCGTCGGCCTGACCGTGTAGCTCCCCGGCGCCAGGTCGCCCAGAGTGTACGCGCCGTTGGCGTTGGTGGTGGCCGTCGCCACGACAGCCTTGTCCTGCGCCGCCGCAACTTCGTTCTGGAGGGCGTCCACCTGCACCCCGGCCAGCCGGTCTCCGCCCACAGTCCTGACTGTTCCGGTGATGTCGAAGGTCTCCAGCGATGCCTCAAACAACAGACCGAGTGCATCACCGTCGTCCGGGCCGACTGCCACATCATCAATGGTGGGCGGGTCGAATACGTAGCCCGCCCTCGTTGCCGTGATCGTATAGGTGCCTGCGGCCACGTCATTGAACTCCCACAGCCCGTCGGCGCCGGTGACGTCGGTGTGCTGACCATCGCTGACGGTTACGCCCGCGAGTGGCTCCTCGCTGTCGGCCATCTCGACCGAACCGGAGATCTTGTAGCCGAGCGCGGAGGTGAAGTTGATCCCCGGCGCGGGCGGTGGAACCGTCACCGAGAGCGACACCGGAGTGAAGGACCTGCCGGCCTTGGTGGGGGTCACCTCGTACGTCCCTGCGGCCAGGCCCGTGATCTCGTAGGTGCCATCGGCGGTCGTAGTCGCCGACAACGCGCCGGCCGTGACTGTGACGTCTGCCTCGGGAGCGCCGTCGCCGTCGAGGATGAGGCCCGCGACCGACTCGGTCGGCGGCGGCACGATGGTGAAGTCGTAGCTCTCGAACGCGCCGGCCGCCGGCGCCACATTACCGGCGAGGTCCGCCACCTGCAAGCTCACCGTCACCGTCGCCAGGTGCTCGAAGTCAGCCGGCGGGTCGTACTCGACGTGGCTGCGCGCTGCTGAGCCGGTGATCGAGGTCTCCGCGGCGCTCGCGACGTCCACGCCGTTGACCTCGAAGACCAGCGTCGTGGTGTCTATGCCGCTCCCGGCGTCTTCCATCGTGAATGCGATATTGGTGTCGGTCGCCACGTCCTCGGCGTTCTTGGCCGGATCGAACTCACTGAAGGTGGGCGCCAGGTTGTCTTCGGCCTGCACCGGCCCCGCGATGTTCGAGTCCGGGCCCTCCTGAACGCCGTCGTAGGCGCGCATCATATAGTACATGGGCACGCCCAGGGCCACGTTGGTGTCGAAGTACTGGGTCTCACCGGCGGCCACCGCCGCATAGTAGATCGTCGCGCCGACGAAGTCCGCCGGATCGGTGGCACGGTAGATGTGATACTCAACGACGTCGTTCTCGCCGGCCTTGTTGGGGTCGTCGTCAGAGAGTTCCCAATCGAGCCGGATGGAGCCGTCGTCCTCCGCCGTGGCCGTCAGGTTCGCCGGCGCCGGAGGCGGCTCGTTTGGCTCGGGCGTGGATACCAGGTCCGACTCCATCGGGAAGTTCTCATCCGAGACGATGTCGTGCGGGTCGGGAGCCGGCGGGCCCACCAGGTGGATGTAGGTCGTATCCTCAAGCCGCAACTGCAAGCTGGAGGGCAAGGGCAAGGACTCGTCAGACGAGATCGAGCAGGTCAGCAGCAGCGACTCCATGCCGGCATCACTCACCACCACGCTGCTGTCGTGGATGTCGAAGACGGCCTTCTCCACGCCCTGGTCCAACGCGAAGGTGGTCTCCTCCAACAGCGTATCGGCGGGGTCAACTGCTCCGTCGGCGTTGGCGTCCAGATACAGCTTCGCGGAGGTGATGTAGGCCACCGCGTCAATCGTCCCCGTCTCATCCACGGTGACCCGGTCAATCTCCACCTGGTCGCGATCCACCGTGAGGTCAAGCGACAGTATGGGCACATCGGTGTCGCCGGGGTTGATGGCCTTCGAGGCCGGCGGAGTCGGAATGTCCACCGGCGCCCGGCTGATGGGAGTGACGGTCAGTGTGTCCGGGGCCTCGTCAATGCCGACCTGTTGCGAGTTGATGGGGAAGCGGTAGGTGCCGAGCCCGGCACTCGTGGTTGTCATAGTCGTGCGCACGCGCCGCTGCACGGCACCGGGGATCTCGGGCACGATGTAGTCAAAGCTGGCAAGCCCGGCGCCCAGAGATACCCCGAGGCCAGCCACCGCCTTATCGTTGATGTCGTAGGTGACGAAGAGGTCCCGCACTTCCTCCAGCGGGATGCGGTAGTCAAGGCCGGATAAGACCGTCCTCTGGGTCTGGAAGACGCCGTCGGCGATGCGGGTGTCGTTGGCCGGGTCAAAGATCTGGTCGCCATCGGTGTCGTCCCAGAGCGAGACCCGCGTCACGTCCGTGTCGGTCTGAGACGAGCCGTTCTCGTCTATTCTGATCCTGTCAAGCTCGACGTCGCCCATGGAGAAGTTCGGGAGATCGCCGTCGTTGTTGAAGTGCAGGTCCAGTATCGGCACGTCCACGGAGCCCTGGGGTGCCGAGTCAGGCCGCCCCACCGGGTCGGGCCCGGTGACGATGACCTCGCGCGGGACCACGTGCAGGTCCGCCCTCATCGCCGGGCCTGGGTCTGTTATGTTCGCAACCCGGCTGAAGCTGTCGGTGCTGGTGCCAGGCTGGAGAATCCCAGGCGGCGGATCGGGCGGCTCCTCGGTCTTCGGGGCGGGTGCATTGATGGTGTCGCGCTTCCAGCCGTGGCTGTAGCAGTTAGGGGTGGTAAGTTGCGTGAAGAACCGATTCAACGTTGTACCGGGGAAGGGATCGGCGTCTATATCTCCCCACTGCCCATCCGGGTTGCCCTCCAGCTCAAAGAGCCCGTCGGCCTGCTCGATGATGACCATCGGCGTCCATTCGCCGGTCTGGCTGAAGCGGTGGTCAACATGGTAGATGTAGAGGCCGCGTGGCGAGATGTCGCCGAAGTAGGCCGCCCCGTTCTGGTTGCGGTTCTCGACCAGGAAGTACTCGAGCCACTGGCCGGGGGGAACCCCAGTGGGTATGTAATACGGGCGGCCGGGCAGCTTGTAGACGACTGGGTTCTCCAACGTCCCCTCGATCTCGGGGATCGGGGCGTTGATGATGTCCTGCTCCACCACCACCGGAGTGAGCCAGCCGACGAGCTGCTTGTCCCAGGCGTCCACGCGCCTCCCGCCGTGTGCCATCACGCTGTACGGCCCCATCATGCTGCACTCAAACAGCGGCGGCTCTGCGCCCCTGGCGTTGGTGTAGAAGTCCAGGTCGTAAAGGTCGGGGAAGCCAAAGGTGTGCCCCAGCTCGTGTGCGGTCAGAGACAGCCCCGCGTCTGAGGGCAGCACCACCGACGAGTTGGGGATGAATACGTGCCCGCCGCTCCAGGGGCCGGAGGTGCCGCCCGTATCGGCGCCACCCGCACGGTCCGACGGATAGAGGCTGATGCGCCGGCTGTATCCACTGGGGAAGATCCCGTTGTCAGCCAGCACACCCCCCAGGTCGCCCACCCAATTACCGAATTTATGCCCGCCGTTGGACTCGGGCGACTCGAAGTAGCCCATGTTCGGCGCACTGTGGTCTTGAGCGTCATGGTCATACGGCTTGGGGCGATCGGCGTGGTCTCGACCGCTGTCCACGGTGCCGCCCACATCGTCTATGCGCCCGGCCGAGTTGCGTACGTGCGCGAGCTGATAGGGCCGGGTGCCCATGCCACCGTATCGGACGATGTGGTCGTGAGTGTAGTAGCACATCGAGCGCAGACGGCAGCCCTGGCCTGAACCCAGCACCTCCGCTGAGGTCAGCAGGCTCGCGTCCGCGCCCTGGTCGCTGTCGAGGTCCCAGCCCGCGTCGGGTGTGACGTTTATCCAGGCACCGCCATTTACCCCCGGGATGCGCACGCGCAAGTTCCAGTCCGAATCGAAGTTGGCGGTCTCCGTTACCTGACGTCGGCTATCGTAGCTGTTGGGGCGGCGCGCATCAATGTCCAGGTCTGTCCACGCCGGCGTGCTCGCGCCGGGGTCGTAGTATTGCGCCGCTGTGATGTTCCGATCATCTCCATAGAACAGACAGGCGATGGTGTCCGTGCCCGCGTCAGCGGTTATCGCGCGCAGCAGCAGCCCGCCGGGGTCCGGGACATCTAATATCACGGGCGTGCCGGGCTGAATCGCGTAGTCGGTGCCGGGCCCGCCCAGGTACCGCACCCGATCGAGCTGGTGGTGGCTCTCCAGAGGGCCGATGATGTCGCTGCGGTTACCCTCTATCGAGATGTTGGCGTGCGAGTTGGCGTAGTAGTAGTTAGTGACGCTGTAAGTGTGCATCACCGGGTTCTTGTTGAACAGGAAGTCGTACCAGCGCTCCTTGAGCTGGACTTCCGTTCCGGTCTGGCCAGCCACCGTGTACTCGATCCGCGGGTGGTTGGTCACGCCGCCGTTGGTCGCGCCCGCAGGAAGGGGATCGGTGCCTATGCTGCTCCACGACGGACTGATCAGCCCGACCCCGGCTCTGAAATCAGAGGTGTTCAGCGGCCCACCGGGCTTGCCGTCCGTGGGCGGGGCTGTGATTGGGTGATCCCGGTCCGCGCCGGGCGCGTAGTAATTGCCCTCCCCAGGCGCAGGCGACACGTCGTCCCACCGTGGGAAGTTATTCAGCACCACCAGGATGCGGATCACCGTGGCGGCCTTGGGCCGCAACTCCTTCTCGCCCGGCCGCCGGTAGTTCTCCAGGTTCTGGCGCTGCTCGGGCGTCAGGGGTTGGATGAACCAGCCGCGCCGAGCCGCCTCAGCCACGTTCTTGAGCAGGTGGGCCCGCTCATCCGGCGGCATCGTCTTGAGCGCCTCTTTGAGGTAGGGGGCAAACAGCTGGGCGCGCGCGTTGCGGATGAGGCCGGAGCCCTCGTACGTTACCATCGGCTCGCCCGGCTTCACGCTCCCATCCACGCTTACGAAGTCCAGCACCGCGCCCTCGGGCAGCTCCAGGCGATCTATGATAGTGCTGTTGTTCAGCATATCATAGTGCTTCATTATGCCCTTCGCGGCGCTCTCGGATACGCCGAACTTGTGCTGGACGAAGTCGAGGGCCGCCGCCCGCACCTCGCCTATCTCCACGGTCACGCCTGCGTACGCTTGTGGAGCCATCAGACCGCAGGCAAGGATCGCAGCAATGATCACGATGGCCGACTTTGTTGCCCTGGCGCTCCTCATTCGCATTCAGCCGCCTCTCCTAGATACCGTGACAGACACACAGACCAGGCGTACACCATCACCGCTCATCCCCCCACCTCTGCTGCCACAGAGCAGAGCGCGATGGCGCTGCTGGCGTACGATGGTTCCGCCTACCTACGGTAGCCGATAGTCTAAGTCAATCCCCCGCGAATGTCAACTGGATCGCGCGCCCATTTCGTCTGATCGCGAGGCTAATCCTGCATACTGGAGTATAGCACAAAGGCCCGCTGGTGTCTGTTAATATTCCGTGGCAGCCAGGGATCGGGGACAGTCATCCCGCCTGGCGGGATGACTGTCCCCCTGACTCCTCGAGCGCCAGCAGCCGCCTCTTCATCTCCAGGCCCCCACCGAACCCCGCCAACTTGCCGTCCGCACCGATGACTCGATGGCACGGCACGAAGATCGGGAGCGGATTGCGCGCCAGGGCCTGTCCTGCTGCCCGGGCCGCTCGCGGCGCGCCGGCCATCGCTGCCACCTCGCCGTAGCTGCGCGTCTCGCCGCGGGGAATCCGTGCACAGGCCCTCAGAACGTCCCGCGAGAATCGCCGTAGACCGCTCAAATCCAGCGGCAGAGCGAAATCAGGCCTCTCTCCGGCGAAGTAGCTCTTGAGCAGTTCCCCCGCCTCGCACAGCAGCGCGTCCCGGTCGTCCCAGGCCGGGGCAGACGAGGGCGCCTGCCCGCACGCCGCCACGAGCTTCGACGCCGCGTCGCGAGTGGACTGGGGCAGCGTGCTCCGCGTCAACCCCGCCTCGCTGCGGCGCAGGCCGCACCAACCCCACGACACCTCCACGATCAGGAGCCGGGCTGAAAAGCCCGACCTGCGATCTTGCACTCACCCAACTGCCTTTCGCTTCGAATGCCGCAGAGGTTACAACACTGATTCCCTCTTGCCCGCTTGCGCGGTTCGACCTGCCAGCTTCCAGGTTAAGATTCCTTGTCGGCAGCATCCAGATTCAGGTGTGCGACGTTAGCACGAACCGATGCCCTCTCCCACCCAGCGCAGGGCTTGCCCTGCGACCGGAGCGCAAGCGCTCCGCTGGGGTAGGGGAAACGCGACCCCCTCCGCCGCCCATGCACCTGGATCTGGATGCTGCCATCAGCGACGAGCAACGACAACAGCAAACGGCAGAACCCTGGGGCTCCAAGGCGGAAGCTGCCCTTTGCCGTTCGCTCGCGGCGCATAACTCGTAGCTCGAAGCTGCAAGAGAAAGAGCCCCGGCCCGTGTGGGCTGGGGCTCCGGTGGTCAGAGATGGCGGGTCTCGCGGCCTTACCAGTTCGTGGGTACGTCAACAACATCTACGGTGATGTCGTCCTCGACGCGCCGCTCAAGGTGCAGCACGATGAACTTG
Source organism: uncultured bacterium (assembly GCA_965603135.1). Taxonomy (GTDB): domain Bacteria; phylum Armatimonadota; class Zipacnadia; order Zipacnadales; family UBA5352; genus CBFDBV01. The sequence continues at coordinate 4,520 of CBFDBV010000079.1, read as the reverse complement.
GCGTTGTCCTTCTCGGCCTGCTCGATGGCTCGCTTGTAGTCGGCGACTGTCTTGACCTCTTCTCTGTTGACCTTGAGGATGACGTCGCCCGCGCGCACCTCGCCCAGCGCCGGACTGTCGCCAGCGACATTATTGACCACCACACCACTGCCGCGCGACAGTCGGTTTTTCTCGGCCATTGACCTGGTGATGTCAGCTACGGTCAGGCCGAGCGCAGCCTCCTCGGCAGGCTCAGCCTCGGCCTCCGGGGCTGCGCGGCCGGCGTACTTGTCGGGCATCTCGCCCAGCTTGACGGAGACCTCCATCTCCTTGCGGTCACGGATCACGGTCAGCTTGACGGTGGCCCCGGGCACGGTGTCGCCGACCGCTTTCTGAAGCGCCCAGGTATCCGGGGTCGGCTTGCCTTCCATGGCTATTACCACGTCGTCGGCTTGAAGTTCGCTGTCGGCAGCCGGCGCGTCCTCTTCCACTCGCACGACCAGCACCCCGCCGTCGTCAACGCCGTAGTACTCCCTGAGGTTGTGCGAGAGGTCCTTGATCGTCACACCCAGCCAGCCGCGCGCTACCTTCTTGTGCTCGATGAGTTCGGAGATGACGCGCTTGGCCACGTTCGAGGGGATGGCAAAGCCGATGCCCGCGCTGCCTGCCAGGTTGGAGGGAGCGAAGTAGGCCACGTTGATGCCGATGACCTCGCCCCTGAGATTGACCAGGGGGCCACCGCTATTGCCCGGGTTGATGGCGGCGTCGGTCTGTATGACGTCGCCCACGCCTCCGAAGCGCGCGGTCGGCAGATAGCGGCCCTTGGCGCTGACGACGCCCACTGTGACCGTCTGCTCCCAACTATACGGCGCGCCCACGGCCATCACCCACGACCCGACCCGTGCCCGGTCCGAATCGCCGAAGCTCAGCGTGGGCAGCTTCCGCCCGGCGTCCACCTTTATCACCGCCAGCTCGGTCTTCGGGTCCGTGCCCACCACGGTGGCGGGTACCTCCTCATCGTCCGCGTCGTTGTCATGCAGCGCCACCATGACCTTCGAGGCACCGACGACCACGTGGGCGTTGGTGACGATGTAGCCATCCTCGCTGTAGATCCAGCCCGAGCCCATGCCCCGTCTGCGGAACTCCTGTTGGCGCCGGGGGACAGCCTCCTCGTCTTCGTCCCGATCCGGGACATCTCGCCGGGGGAACCATCGCCGGAAGAACTCCTCGATCTCCTTCATATCCGGGCCGCCGGGGATGATCCCGCTCTCCTCCACCTTGATGCTCACCACCGCGGGCACGGTCTTGTCGGCCACCTTGACGAAGGCATCCTCCAACTCCCCCAGGTCCTGCGCCAGCGCAGCCGAGCTGCCGGACTTCTCCTGCGGCAGCCTGCACGCCAGGGTCGCCATCAGTATCCCGATCAGCACGCTGATGAGGATGATGATAAGATGCGAATGGCGGTGTGAGCTGCTCTCTCGGTCCATCATCGCCGCTGTCCACTCCCTTGTTGGCTATCAGCTATGAGCTATCAGCTATTGGCTCGGCTAGTATGACGTGCCGCGCAGCCGCAATGTTCGCCGCTCGCGGGTGCGGCCCAGCACCTCGGCGGCCTTGCGCGGCTCATCTCCTGCCACGAGCGCCTCGCGCCCGGCGAGCGCATGTTGATGCAATCTGATGGCTGATAGCTGCCAGCTGATAGCTGTCAATGGCCGAGCACCTTGTCAATCGCCTCTCTGAAGGCACCCTCCGGCTGCACGCCGATGATCATATCTACCAGCTCGCCGCCGTTGAAGAGAAGTACCGCCGGGATCGCGCGGATGCCGTACCTGTTGGCCAGCTCGAAATGCTCGTCCAGATTGACCTTCCCGACCTTCAGCCTCCCCTCGTACTCTTCCCCCATCTTCTCCACGGTCGGCGACACCATGTGACATGGGCCGCACCACGGCGCCCAGAAGTCCACCAGGCACGGCACCTCCGAGTTGAGTATCTCGTTGTCGAAATCCGCTTGGGTGAGTTCCTGCACATCTGCCACGTTGCTCATCTCCTCTGCTACGATTGAAGTGCCCGGTGCGCGGCCTTCGCGTCGCGGCTTTTCCAGCCTGCGGGCAACTGCCCAGCAGAGCATCACTGCCGCTATGAGACCCACGAGATCGGCCAGCAGGTCCGCCGCCGAACAGGTCCGCGTCGGCAGCAACGCCTGGTGTAGCTCATCAAGAACCCCGTAGCTGCCCCCGACCAGGAGGCTGGCGAAGACAGCCCTGGGCGCAGCCCACCTGGAAACGCTCCGAAAGGCCCGCAGCAGGAGCAGCCCCAGCACGGCGTACGCGGCCCCGTGCGCGAGCTTGTCCCCTCCGCTCACCATCGGCAGCCCCAGAGGCGGTGACACGGATGTCCCGAACAGGATCACAGCCATCCACGCCAACACCGGCAGCCAGTACCTGACGAATACGCCCCTGGACCTAGCCACGGGCCTCATCCACCATCTTCAGGAACTCCTGCTCGGAGAGGACCTCGACGCCCAACTGCTCCGCCTTCTCCAGCTTCGAGCCTGCGCCCGGGCCTGTCACCACGTAGCTTGTCTTGCCGCTCACCGACGAGCTTGCCCGGCCGCCGAGCTGCTGCGCAAGCTCCTCTGCCTCCTCGCGGGTCAGCTTCGCCAGCTTGCCCGTGAAGACGAAGGTCAGGCCCTCGAACCCACCGGCCGCCCCCGACTCCTCTTCGCCCCGCTCGGTCTGCACGCCCAACTCCTTGAGCCGGACGACCAGTCGCCTGCTCTCCTCGCGATCGAAGTGCCGGCGGATGCTCTCGGCTATCTTCGGGCCGATCTCGGGAATCTCCTCCAGCTCCTCCGGCGATGCGGCCGCCAGCGCGTCCAGGGACGGGTACGCCTCCGCGAGCTTCGCTGCCACCGTCCGACCCACGTGCAGTATGCCCAGCGCAAAGATGAGCCTCGCCAGGCCGCGCCTCTTGCTGGCCTCGATGGCGCTGATGAGGTTGTCGGCGGACCTCTCCGCCATCCGCTCCAGCTCGGCCACCTGCTCGCGCGTCAGCTCATAGAGGTCCGGCGGCGTGTCCACCAGCCCCCGGTCCAGGAGCTGCTCGGCCACCGCGGGCCCCAGGCCATCTATGTCCATCGCCTGACGGCCCGCCCAGTGCTCGAGCAGCCTCAGCTTCTGCACGGGACAGTTCAGATTCGGACAGCGGGTGACCGCCTCGCCCTCTGCCCTCGCCACCGGGGTCCCGCAGACCGGGCACTTCTTCGGCATTGCGAAGGCCTTCTCAGACCCGGTGCGTTTCTCCGGCAGGGACTTGACTACCTCGGGTATCACGTCGCCGGCCTTGCGGATGATGACGTGGTCGCCGATGCGTACGTCCTTGCGCCTGACCTCATCCTCATTGTGCAGGGTCGCGTGGCTGACGGTCGAGCCGTCCACGAAGACCGGCTCCATCACCGCGACCGGCGTCAGCGCTCCCGTGCGCCCCACCTGCACCTGGATGTCAGTGACCATGGTCTCGGCCTGCTCGGCGGGGAACTTGTAAGCTGTCGCCCAGCGGGGCCCGTGCGAGGTGTCTCCGGCGCGCTTCTGAAGCGCCAGTGAGTCTGCCTTCACCACCACCCCATCCACCTCATAGTCCAGCCCCTCACGCTGCTCGGTCCACTCCGCGCAGAACTGCACGGCCTCCGTGGTGGAGGCGACGGCCCGCGTGTGCGGGTTCGTTCGGCAGCCCAGCTTCGCCAGCAACTCCAGCTCCTGGGTGTGCGAGTCGAAGCCCGCCGCCTCGCTCGCTCCCGTGCCGTAGCAGAAGATGTCGAGCCGCCTGGTCGCGGTGATGCGGGAGTCCAGCTGGCGCAGCGAGCCGGCGGCGGCGTTGCGCGGGTTGGCGAAGAGCGGCTCGCCGTTGGCCTCCCGCTCGCGGTTGATGCGCTCGAACTCGCTGCGAGGCAGGAACACCTCGCCACGCGCCTCAAAGACACCGGGCATCTCGGTGCGCAGCGCCAGGGGGATGGAGTGCACAGTGCGCAGATTCTCGGTCACGTCCTCGCCGGTGTATCCGTCTCCCCGCGTGGCACCCTGCACGAATCTGCCGTCCTGGTAACGCAGCGACACCGCAACACCGTCAATCTTCAGCTCGCAGACGCAGCGGATGTCCTCGTCCGCCTCCATCCCAAGCTGCCGCTTCAGCCGCTCGTCGAAGGCCAGCAGCTCCTCTTCATTGAACGCGTTGTCGAGGCTGAGCATCGGCACCGCGTGCTGGACGGTGCCGAACTCCTCCACCGGAGGGGCACCCACGCGCTGGGTGGGCGAGTCGGGCAGCCGCAGATCGGGGAACTGCTCCTCAAGCTCCACCAGCTCGCGGCGCATCGCGTCGTACTGCGCGTCGCTGATCTCCGGGGCGGCCAGCACATAGTAGCGGTAGTCGTGATGGTTTATCTGCTCGGTCAGCTCTGCTATGCGCTTACGCGCCTGCTTGCGATCCACTTACGGGGCCTCGCCTTACTCGCCCATCAGGAGGGTCGCCTGATGCACCGTGACGGT
>CBFDBV010000078.1:0-13770 GCA_965603135.1 uncultured bacterium | reverse complement strand
CGAGTTCTACGCGCGCTACCAGGTGCCCGAGGACAAGTGGCGTGGGACGATAGCCGTCTTCGTGGGGGACAGATGGTGGAACGATTCGGATGAGATTATCGCGGAACTGGAGCGCGCGGTTGGTACAATGACAGCGGCCAGCCGCGCGCCCGGCGAGACATCCACCGGCGAGGCCGGAGACCGGCTGCTGCGGCTGTTCGAGGGCTTCGGCGTGCTGACGGTGGCCCTGGCGGGCCTGGCGGACGGGGTGAACCCCTGCGCGCTGGCGGCGTTGGTGTTCCTCATCTCCTACCTCAGCTTCGCGAAGCGCAACGCGAGGGAGATCCTGGCGACGGGTCTGCTCTTTGCGGCGGGCGTGTTCCTGGCCTACCTGGCGGTCGGGATCGGCGTGTTCCGCGGGCTGCAACTGCTGTCGGGTTTCGCCACCGTATCAAAGCTGCTCTACCCCGCGATGGCGGCCATGACGCTGGTGCTGACGGTCTACACGTTGCGCGACTACCTGCGGGCGCGCGCGGGCAGACTGAAGGAAATGTCTCTGACGCTGCCGCGGGGGATGCAGAGGCTGAGCCATCGCACGATACGCGGGCTGTTGGGTGGCCCGGGCTTTCTCGCGTTCGCGTTCGTCGCCGGCCTGGCCATATCGCTCCTGGAGCTGCTGTGCACGGGCCAGGTCTACGTTCCGACGCTGATGTACGTGCTGAGCACGGAGACGCTCCGGGGCCGTGCGTTCGGCTTGCTGGTGCTCTACGTGTCGCTGTTCACGATGCCGGTGGTCGCCCTGACGCTGGTGGCCTACCGCGGCGTGAGCTCGCAGAAGATCGCCGCCCTGGCGCGCAGGCACACGGCGACGACGAAGCTGGCGCTGGCAGTGGCCTTCGCCCTCCTGACCGTCTACCTCGCGTGTTTCTCCATTCACCTGTTCACGTAGCCGGTGGCCGTTCGCCGTCGTTGGGTGTCGTCGCTTTCGTAGCTGTCGCAGCTGTCGTCGCTGCCGCTTGCCGTTCCCCTATTCCCCATAACCCATTCCCTGCCGTCACCCATTGCCCGCCGTTGGAAGGTCATTGGGCATTTGTGCCGAAGGGTAAGAGCTACAAAGGAGGGAGATGGGCATGGCTGCCAGGTCCAGGCGCGTGATTCAGGTCTGCGGCGACCCGACCGTTGACTGGATGATCATCGAGCCTCAGGAGTTCTTCGGGAAGCTCGACTTCTTCGCCGAGAGCCTCGTTGAAAGCACTCTCAGCGCTCAGGAGGGCGGTGCCGCGCTGACGACCATGTTGCTGGAGGCGATGTACGAGAACGTGAGAGCGATAGAGGTCGAAGGCGTGAGGCTGAACCAGAAGCTGTACCTGACCGACCCGATAGCCAATAGGGTCGTCAACTCGCTGACGGTCTGGAAGGCCTATGAAGAAGACGACAAGCTGGCCTACAGGATAAAGGACTGGGTCTCTTGCAGCGAAGCGCACTTCGACTACAAGAAACACAGGCTCAAGGGAGTACCTGAGTGCCTGGTGATTGATGACAGCGCGTTGGGCTTTTGCGACGATTATCGGGGCTGGCCCGACGCACTCAGGCGCCCACAAGGCATCTCTGCGTTGCGCCACATCTTCCTCAAGGTCGCGAAGTTCGACGAACCGGCGCGGCTGCCCACGACACTCAAGCGCATTCTAGACAACCGGCTGGCGGACCGAACGACCATCATTGCCTCACTGGCGGACCTGCGTGCATGTGAGGTGCGGGTGGGCACCTCGCTCTCGTGGTCGAGCATGCTCGAGGCGGTGGCATCGGCGGTCCGCAGCCCCGCCACACCGTTTGCAGACAAGGAGGGCAAGCTCCGGTTTGCCCGGGTGGTCATTACTGTCGGCGCCAGCGGCGCCATCATGGTCGAGAAGGCCAGCGACAGTCACACCCTCTGCTTCGACCGCTTCGGCCAGGAGGATGACTGGAAGCGGCAACATGAGGGCGACATGATGGGCTACAACACATGCATGGTGACCTCTTTGGTGAAGGCGTGCATGGACGACCCCAACGAGCCGGACTGGGCCGTGGCTCTTGAGCGTGCGATGCTCGCCGCGCGCCGGCTGCAAGTCCAGGGCTACGCGGTGGAGAAGAAAGGCAACCGGCACTTCCTGCGATTCCCCGTCCCGGACATTGCGAAGGTGATGCGCCAGGGCAAGCGGAGCAAGATATGGCGTGACAGCGAACTGAGCGTGTTTCACATTAGCTGGGACGAGATGCGGTCAGATGCGCGCTGGACAATACTGTCGAAAGTCATGGCCAAGGGGGAGCCCGCGAGCGAGAACGCCATATTCCAGCAAGCCAGACGAGTCGCGATAGAAGGGCCGGAGAGGGCGCTCGAGGACATCCCGGTCGAGAGAATCGAGCATTGGCGCAGCGCCGACCGCATGGAGATAGAGACCGTCCGCAGCGTCAGCAACACGATCCGGCACTACTTGGAAGCCAAGCAAGACAAGCCGAGCTCGATTGCGGTCTTCGGGCCGCCCGGCTCCGGCAAGTCGTTCGCGATCAAGCAGATCGTGGAGTCTTTCGGAGGGGACAGGTTCACGCCCCTCACCTTCAACCTCTCGCAATTCCGATCGCCGGACGACCTGACCCGCGCGTTTCATCAGGTCCGGGATGTCGTGCTTCACGGCAAGATGCCTCTGGTCTTCTGGGACGAGTTCGACTGCTCGCTCAACGGTGAGCATCTGGGCTGGCTACGGTGCTTCCTGGCGCCGATGCAGGACGGGCAGTTCGTGGAGGGCGGCGTGGCTCATCCGACCGGCCCAGGCCTCTACGTCTTTGCCGGCGGGACTGAGGCCGACTACGAGAGCTTCCGTCAGATGGGCACTACCGATGAGGACCGCGACAAATGCAAGCGCGCGAAGAAGCCCGACTTCCTCAGCCGCTTGAAGGGCTACATCAATATCATGGGCCCCAACCCTAAGCCCAACTGCGTCGAGGATCGCCACTTCATGATCCGTCGAGCCTTCCTACTGCACAGCCTGCTGCATCGGCACGCGGACCATCTCTGCCGCGACGGCAACCTGAACATTGACGATGGCCTACTCAACGCCTTCCTCAAGGTGCCTTGCTACAAGCACGGCATTCGCTCGATGGAGGCATTGATCAGCATGAGTTCGCTCGCGGAGAAGTCGAAATACGAGCTGTCCAGCCTGCCCGCGCACGAGCAACTCGGACTGCATGTGGATGCCGAGGAGTTCCTGAAACTCACCCGGGTCGGGCATCGAGACGTCCTCAAGATCGGGATCACCGGGCATCGCTTCCTGATGGAGCTGGACAAGATCAAGGCGGGCATACAGCGCGCGCTGGATACGATCGCAACCAAGTTCCCGGACTCGTTCTTTGCGATATTCTCGCTGCTCGCCCAGGGGGCGGACCGCATCGTCGCCGAGGAGATCAGAGAGCGCTTCGGCGAGGGAACGCGCCTGATTGCAGTGCTGCCGCTCCCGAAGGACGACTACCGGACGGATTTCGATCCCGTGGACGACACGCCCGAAGCCCAGTACGAGAGCAGAGAGGTCATAAAGGAGTTCGAATACTACCTGGATGTGGCGACGGACATCATCGAGATGCCGCCTACTCGCACGCGCAACGAGGCCTATGAGGTGGCGGGGCAGTTCGTCGCCGACAACTGCGATATCCTGATCGCGATCTGGGATGGCAAGGGAGCGCAGGGTCAGGGAGGCACCGCCGACATCGTCTACCATGCCAGGGAGAGGCAGGTGCCGGTCTGCCACATCAAGGCCGGCAATCGCAAGCCGGGCACGAACGAGCCGACCACCCTGGGCCCCGAACAGGGGGAACGCGTCACCTACAACTTCTGACCCGGCCGCGGCAACCGCGAACAGGCTACGTGTGCTCCCGCCGGAGCTCCCGGAACACGTCTGGCGTCCTCCGGGGGCGCAGTTGTGCATGATCGGAAGCGTAGGTCGGAGTTCTTGCTCCGACTCCGCTTGACGGCCGCCCCTCCGCTGATGCGCGTCATAGGTGAGCGAGTATGTTGCGAGCGTACGCTATTGACCTGTGGCTGTTTCTGCGCAAGATCGCGCTGAATGCCCTCATCATCCTCGCAATCCTGCTCGGCAGCGCAGGTCTCTTCTACCTGGACGGCGCCTGGGAGGATGCCTCCTTCCTGGAATGTCTCATCAACGCCTTCTACATCATGATGGTCGAGTGTGTGGGCCTTCCGGAACGGTGGTATCTCGAGATCTTCGTCTTCATTCTGCCGATTGCCGCGGTCGTGGTGGGCGCCGAGGCCATAGTGAGCACCACGGTGATGTTCGTGAACAAGAGTCTTCGACGGGGAGAGTGGAACAGAGTGGTCGCCTCCACCTACGAGGATCACACGGTCGTGTGCGGGATGGGCGAGCTGGGATCGGCGCTGTGCGAGGGGCTGGTCGCAGCGGGTCACCATGTGGTGGCAGTTGACGTGGACGAGGACGCGCCCGGGATGGTGGCTGCGCGTCAACGCGGCGTGCCCACGGTGGCCGGCGACATGGCGCTGCCCGATACGCTGCGCGACGCCAACGTGCAGCAGGCGTGCGCCGTGGTGCTGTGCTCTGGCAATGACCTGACGAATCTGGAGGCGGCCATCGAGGCGCAGCGTATCAATCCGGAGGCTCGCGTGTACGCCCGCGTCTACAAGGAGTCGTTCGCGGGCACGGTCAGCGAGGCCCTGGGCCAGGACATCAACATCTTCAGCCCCTACGCCACCGCCGCCCGCGCGATTCTCGCCGAGATGAACGACGCTGAGCAACGCGATCCCGCTCAGCGAAGCACGTCGCGATAGGCCGGTCGGATCCGACGCCCAACGGAGGACCAACACTATGATCTCCGCCGAGAGCATCTGCCATCCCGCAGCACTTGTAGTACTTCTCCTGCTCTTGTCCCCGGCTCTGTGCCAGGGGCAGATCTCCGATAATCTGCTCAAGAACCCCTCGTTCGAGGAGGGGCTGAGCGAGGCCGAGTTGCCCGTGGGCTGGTCGGAATACGGCGGCAGGGACGAGAACCGGCGCATTGAGCTGGTGGAGCCCGGCCACGAGAGCGAGCACGCCGTCCTCATTGCCGACGGCGATCCCGCCCTGGAGGTGGGCATCTTCCAGGTTGTCGCCATCGAGCCCGGCCTGACCTACGAGGCCAGCGTGATGGTGAAGACCATCGAGGGCGGCTCAACCGCCGGCTCCCACCTTCAGCTTCGCTTCGCTCCCTCGGGCGAGTACGCGCAGACCGGCCTCAAGGCGACCGGCACCGAGGCCTTCAACCGCGTTTCGGCCATCGCGACCGCGCCACCGGACACGAAGAGCGCGACGATCTACCTCTACACACACCGGGACCCGACACCGACCTTCATCGTTGACAGTGTCAGCCTGGTCTCCGGCGTCGAGCCCCCTCCCCCACCTCCTCCGCCTCCGCCTGAGCCCGTCGTCGCGCAGTACGACAAGCTCAAGGACCTGCACCTCATCACGGAGCTGGTGAAGGGCGGCCAGGCCAACGTGACCATCATCGCGCCTGTCTCGGGCATGTATGACGAGCAGGCCTCCGTCATCGCGCAGGCTATCGAGAAGCTCACGGGAGCGAAGGCGCCGATTGACACGGACGCCTCGGCGGCCGGGGCGGTGCCGATCACCGGCAACCTGATCGTCCTGGGCAATCGCTCCACCAACGAGACGATCAGCGAACTCTACAACCGGTACTACACGCTGCTGGACCTGCGCTATCCGGGCCCTGAGGGCCACGTTGTGCGGACCCTGCACAGCCCGTTCGGGGACGGGAGCAACGTCGTGTTCGTGGGCGGCAGCGACCTTGCCGGCGTCAAGGCGGCGACCGAGGTCTTCATCGGTAAGCTCAACGAGGCGAGCGCGCAACAAGGCGCGCTGGCCATCGGACGGCTGGCCGAGATCAAGCTGGGCGAGGGCATCGAGGTGCCCAGGGACGTGCGCGAGCTTAAGATCTGGGAGGCCTCGAAAGGGTACAAGTCCACCGGATACTTCGGCTGGTGCAGCATCTCCAAGCGGATGGCGGCGTACTACATGACCGGCGACGAGTTCCACGCGCGCGAGGCGCTGCGGCTGTCCTTCCCCGACAAGCAGGCCCTCAAGGATATCACCGAGATTGACGGCGAGCGCATCGAGAACAAGGACGACCCCCTGGCGGGATTCTATCATTACAACGCGCACATGGCGATCCTGTTCTGGGACCTGATCGAGGAGAGCCCGGTCTTCAGCGACGAAGAGCGCCTGAAAGTCACCAACGCCTTCGCGCGGCAGCTCAACCACCGCAAGAACGAGGGCATCTACCGGCTGACCCGACCGCCCGCCCACGTCGGCTCGCGGCACGGACAGTACTCGGCCATCTCGCTCTTCTGCCTGGGACGGTACTTCAACGCGCACTACCCGAGCCCCGTCTGGGAGCAGTGCATCAAGGGCGCCGGGCTTCACTTCGCGCCGCTGAAGGAACATGCCTGGGTCTCGGGCGAGAGCGACAACCTGTTCTGGTACAACACGGGGACGGCGCCGATCCTGAGCTGGATGCTGCTCAGCGGCGACCGAGGGCCGCTGGAGAGCGGCTCGTTGCAGAAGCTGCTGCTCGGCCAGGAGATGCTCATCTCCGGGCGCGTGCCGGACTGGGCGCTCAACTCCGCCGCGATGGACTACCTGCACAAGGCCGCCTACCTGACCGGGGACGGTCGCTGGATTGAGTACCGCAATCGCACCGGCGTTGACCTGAAGGTCTTCCGCCTCGGGCAGTCGTTCTGGCCGGACGAGAGCCTGGAGCCGAGGCTGCCCGAGGACCTCGTCGGCAAGTGGAGCATCAACCCGCTGCCCCCGCCCATGTGGGAGGCGCGCCGCAGCGGCCTGCCCTTCGAGGAATCGTTCCTGTTCGGCAGCTTCCGCAGCGCGCAGGAGGCATCCGGCGACTTCGTCCTGCTGGACGGGTTCAACGGCGCCTCGCGCAATCCCTACCACACCTTCGCGATCCTGGAGCTGCGGCTGGACGGCGCGACGTTGCTGAAGGGCTTCCGCAATCAGGTGCTGACCCGCGCGGATGGGATGGTCGAGCCCAGAGTCGCGATGAATGCCGCGCTGCGCTACCGCGACGTGGTCGGCGGCACCGCGACCGCGATCGGCGAGGTCCCGAACGCCGCGTACTGCAACTGGCGGCGCAGCCTGATACAGCGGGTGGGCAGGTATGCGCTCGTGGTTGATGACCTGGCATTCCGCACCGACAGCGACAACATCGAGGTGGACCTGCTCTGGGAGACGCCGGGGCCAAGGTGGGATGCGGAACGCAACGCCCTGAGCATCAGCGCGACGCGACTACGGGGCCTGCCGCCGGGCTGGGTGGGCTTCCGGGCGCTCGACGCCACCTGTGTCACAGAGCCGGCAGGCGAGGAGTTCCTGGGCAAGCTCGACAGCCTGGGCATGATGCTGCTGCGCGCGACGGAACCCGGCCAGTGGATCGAGATGACCTTCGAGCTGCCGGAGGCCATCGAGGGCGAGGCGCAGGTGGACTTCCTCAACTACGTGGACCGCGGCGTGGTGAGGCTCTACCTCGACGGCGAGGCGGTCGGCGAGGAGTACGACAACTACGCCGACAGCGCGGTGCCCGGCCATCTGCCGCTGGGCCACCGCCGCCTGGAGGCGGGCAAGCACTCCCTGCGCGCGGAGGTTGTGCGCGTGCACGAGGGCTCGGAGAAGGCGTTCGTGGGCATGATCGGGCTGAGCGTCAAGCCCGAGGGCGCACTGCCGGCCGAGACGGCGACGGTCCACGAGATCGTGCCCTCGCACCCCGTCAACTGCCTGAGGCAAGGCGCCGTGACCACGATGCAGTGGTTCGGCGGAGTCAAGGACGGGGAGCATCGCATCTTCTTCTCGCTCATCGGCAGTAGTGCCCCGCAGTTGGACGAGCGCCTGGGGTGCTTCCGGGTGGCCGACAACGCCGCCGCACTCAGCCTGCCCAGCCCCGCGCTGGCCGTCGTCGGCGACTACGGCGCCCTCAGCGCTGAGCTGGCGGTCGTCGCTGAGAACCACCTGTACGGGCACGCCCTCACTCGGGCTGGCCTGGACGCCGCCCTTGTGTCCGCTGATGTGCCCATTGACCTCGACTGGGACCTCGCGACAGGCAGGCTGGCGGTTGTCGCCGGCGAGGACACGAACCTCGGGCTTGGCCTGGCCGACGCAGACGGTCTGACCCTCGACGGAGCCGCGGCGCAACTCAGCAGGGGAGCGGACGGCCCACTGACCCTGACAGTCCCCGCCGGACGACACACCATCGAGGGCGCCAGACTGAGCGATGAAGCCACGCAGGATCTATCGAAGGGCCTGGCCGCCCTGCTCACACAGGGCCAGGAGCAGCGGGCACAGCAACTGGCCGCGACAGCAGCGCAGGAGCCGCCTTCCGCCCCCGAGCTGCCGGAGGCCTTTGCCGCCGAGGTTGGCGGTGCGGTGCGTGATCTGATAACGATCCCGGATGGCGACGGCTGGCTCATCTGCGCCGCCGAGGGCAAGAGCGTCCATCTGCTAACGCCGACCGGAGAGCAGGTCGGAGCGCTCGAGGCCGACGACGAGATACGGATGGTCCGCTGGTGGCCCGAGCACGAGCTGCTGCTCGTCGGCTGCAAGGATGAGCAGGTCATCGCCTTCGACCGCGAGGGCAACCGCAAGTGGGTGTTTGTCTCCGAGATGCACCCGGACGTATTCGCGGCGGCCAAGCAGTACTGGTTCAAGTCCGCTCATCCCGGCATCTGGGGCGTGGACACGGGCGTGTTCCTGGAGGGCAAGAGCCAGGCCTTCGTGGGCAGTGCCTGCACGCTGGAGTTCGTGGACGAGAGCGGCAAGCTCGTGCATCGAATGACGCAGTTCTGGGGCGACCCGGCAGTCTTCCGGATCATTGACGGGCCTGAGGGCAGCCTGAACCTGCTGGCCGCCCGCAGAACCAACGGCACCAACCGCCTGGGGATTATCAACAACGAGACGCTGGACGCGCGCCAGCGGGGGTTCTACTCCGTCCCGGCGGGCCACACGATGGTCAGCGGCTGGTCCGCGCAGAATACACATCACATCTTCTACGAGGACCTCGACGGCGACGGCGTCGAGGAAGTCGTCACTGACTGCAATGGCACGTGGAACCGCATCACGGTCTATGACGGGCAGGGCAAGGCCCTTCATGACGCGAGCTTCGGGCCCGGCGAGAGGATGCAGGCGCGGAATATGCGCGACCTGGAGGTCGCAGACCTCGACGGCGACGGCATGAAGGAGATCATCGCAGCGACCGCCGGCGGCCTGGTGGTCGCGCTCAGTCATCAGTGCGAGAAGCTCTGGGCCAGACGGCTGGACAGCCCGCCCAACGTGATAAAGGCCCTCATGCCGCCCGGCGCGGCGACCCCGTGGCTGGTCATCGGCTGCGATGACGGCAGCGTGCTGGTGCTCGACGGTGCCGGTGACCTCGTGCGCACGGCGACGGTCAACGGCCGACCCCAGCAGATAGCAGCGTTCACTACGGAGGCCGGCCCGGTCGTCGTGCTGGCGACCAGCAAGGGCGAGGTCAAGGGCTTGCAGATGCAGAACTAGGCGACGGCCCGCACCAGCCATACTCACGATCGCGGGGGCCGGCGCCGGGATGGACCGAGCGTGCTGGTTGAGCGCAGTCTGCGCGTATGGAGAGCGAGGAATGGGCACTTCACGGGCTCTGCAAATCCTCCAACTGATCGTGAGCATCATCGTCTGTCAGCTCGCGGGCCTGATCGGTGCACTGTTCACGGCCCCGGCGATCCCTGCCTGGTACGCGACGCTGCGCAAGCCGTCGCTGACGCCTCCGGGATCGGTCTTCGGGCCGGTGTGGGGCAGTCTTTACCTCCTGATGGGCATAGCCGCTTTCCTGGTCTGGCGCCAGGGCCTACGCGAGCCGCGAGTGAGGACCGCGCTGGCGCTCTTTGGTGTGCAGTTGCTCCTCAACGCAGCCTGGTCCCCGGTATTCTTCGGGCTGCGCTCGCCGCTCGCGGGCCTGGCGGTGATCGTCCCCCTCTGGTTTGCGGTCCTGGCTACTATCATCGCATTCTTCCGAGTCTCAAGAGCAGCGGGCGCACTGATGCTCCCCTACATCCTCTGGGCAAGCTTCGCGGTGGTGCTGAACTACCTGATCTTCCTGATGAACCCATGATGCAGGGCAGGCCAAGCACCCGCGCGTTCGTTACTCATCGCAGGAGGCAGACCTGATGAGGTGCTTTGTGGTCTTTGCGACGGTCGCCGCGATGGTGGCAGGCAGGGCGGCATTCGCGCAGCTCTCGGTCAGCACGGACGACGGCCTGGCATTACGCTTCGCCGATGAGGGCGACCTCGCCGCGCTGGAGCTCGACGGGCGCGCATTACCTGCCGGTGACATCGTGGGCGGCTTCTACGTGTCGGAGGTCAGCGGCGAGGGCGAGGAGCTGGTGGAGAACGCCAGCCTGGAGCTGGATGAAGATGGCGACGGGGTGCCGGACGGGTTCAGCTCGGGCGGCGTCTGGAAGCGCGACAACACCGTCGCGCGCACCGGCAAGTGGTCAATGAAGGCCGAGATACCCGGCACCGAGGACGAAATGTCGGGCAGCTTCGGCATCACCGTGCCGGTCGAGGGCGGCACGACTTACCTCGCCACCTTCTGGCTCAAGTGCGAGGGCCGGGGCGGTCTTCATTCCACCAGCGGGGGGTATATGCAGCAGCAGAACGAGAAAGGCGAGCGCACCACCGAGGTCTTCCAGCACATGATGTCCGGCGGCGTGACGGGCGACAGCGACTGGAAGCCGGTGCGGATGATGCTGACCACCGAGGGCGACACCCGCAAGCTCTACTTCCGCACCGACATCTACCACGCCTATGGGACGCTGTGGGCCGACGACTTCAGCCTGAAGAAGGTCGCCGTCAGCGCAGAGCATCTCCCCACTGCCGCGACCGCGACCCAAGACAGCGTGCGCCTCACCGGCGCGAATGCCGCCAGCCAACTTCAGATCGAGGCGACCTGGAAGGCTGAGGGCGACATGCTGCTGCTGGAGGGCACGATCCGCTGCACTGCGGAGCGAGATCGCTGTCTTCGCCTGTCGTATCGGCTACCGCTGGCGGCCGACGGGGGCACCTGGGGCTCGGACATCGGCACCGCCAAGGCGATCGAGACCGGCGGCCGTCACAGCCGCACGACCTCCTTCGGGCAATTCGGTCCGTACTCCATCTACCCGTTCTCCTCGGTGGTGACCTCGGACAAGGGGGCCGGCATCTCGCTGGCGGTGCCGATGCACCCGGCACGACCCTTCCGCCTCAACTACGCGACCGACGAGGGCCTCGTGGTCGAATGGGACCTGGCGCTGTCGTCGCTGCCGGAGCTGTTCCCGCGCTCGGCGGACTTCTTCGCCGTCGTGTATCGGCACGATCCCGACTGGGGCTTCCGCGCGGCGGCGGAGAAGTACTATCGCCTCTTCCCCGATTACTTCTCGGTGCGAGTTGAGAAGTTCGGGAACTGGTACTACCATGATCTGAGTGGGCTGGAGAGCCCTGAGGACTTCGGCTTGGCCTACAACGAGATGGTGACCAAGGACTCGGTGGCCGCGGACCACAGGCTGGGCTACATCAACTTCTCTTACACCGAGCCGTGGGGCTGGTGGGGATGGGCGATAGGCTTGCGTCCGAAGGAGGACGATCCGAAGCCCACGCACGAGGAGATGATCGCGATCCTCAACGAGCGGGCGGCCGACGAAGAGGCGCTCGCGACCAAGACCAGGAGCCCCGCGCACGCGGCACACACCATCCTCAACTCCGGCGTCTACGACAAGGAGGGCAAGCTCCGCCTGCGCCGCGGCTACGTCGCCAAGTGGGGCGGGTACAACTGGTGTCTGAACGCCTCGCCCTACGCCGTCGAGGAGGGCAAGCTGAGCCGCTTCCAGGCCACGTACGAGTGGGAGATCGAGCCGAAGCTGGCTCTCGGCGCGGATGGCATCTACCTTGATTCAGTCGTCAACAGTTGGTCCACGATGCCGAACTACCGCCCCGAGCACCTCCAGCGCAGCCATCATCCGCTGACCTTCGCCTCGCTCGACCCAACGCCCGCCCAGCTCGGCGTCTGGCACCACTACGAGTTGATCGCGCACCTCTCCGAGGACCTGCACGGCCGCGGCAAGCTGCTGATGGCCAACATCTTCCCGTACAACTGGGTGTTCTTCAACCACCTGCTCGATGTGATGGGCCACGAGACCTGGGGCGCAGACAACCTCGATAAGATGCGCGCCGAGCGCACGCTGGCCTACCACAAGCCGTACACCTGGCTGATGCAGCAGGGAGACGAGGGCCCGCCCGAGGACCGCGAGAAATGGATGCAGGCGGCGATGCTCTACGGCATCGGTCCCAACATCGTCGGCGGCAGCAGAGACCCGGCCCGGTACGACAGGTGGCGGCCGCTCTACAAGAAGTACATGCCGATCATCATCGCGCTGTGCGAGGCGGGGTGGGAGCCGGTCACGTACGCGACCGTCGAGCCCGCCGAGGTGATCGTGGAGCGCTTCGGGCCCAGCGAGGGGAGGCTCTACCTGACCGCGCGCAATCCCGGCGAGGAGCCGATCACGGCCACCTTCACCGTGGACGCGGCGGCGTTGGGCATTGAGCCGCCGTCGAAGGCGGTTCGCCTGCCGGGCGGACGTGAGGTCGCGGTTGAGGCGGGGCGCTTCGAGGACACCATCGAGCCGGGGGTGACGTGCGCGTACCAGATCCTGCCTTGAGGCACCGACGGGGACGCGCAGACCGATGCACACCGTGCGGCCCTGAGGAACGGCCGTGCGCACACCTGCCCCAGCCGAGGGCTTCCGCCTTCGCCAAGGCTACGGCGGACAAGTCGCCCTCGGGTGAGTCATCCGCGGAGCGCAAGCGCTCCGCTGGAAAGTGGGTTACGAGCCGGTGAGCAGGTCGGCGGCCTGCCAGAACGCCGACGCGCGCGTGATGAGCGTGGCCCGGAACAGGCTCTCGGGCGTGCCCGCATCCGACCAGTCGCACTCCAGGACGTCGGCGGCTAACTCCCCTGCCTCGAGGTAGGCGTTGTTCACGTCGGTGATCTCGAGCTGGCCGCGCGCAGACGGCTCGAGCGTCGGCAAGATCTCCCACAGCCGCTGGTCGTACATATACACGCCCACCACCGCCAAGTCGCTCGCCGGCCGCTCGGGCTTCTCGACGATCTCGGTCACGCGCCCCTCGTCATCCACCTGGGCAACCCCGAAGCGCTCCGGATCGGGCACCGACTTGAGCAGTATCTTCGCTCCCGTCTCCTGCTTCTCGTAGGCCTGGACGAACGTCCCGATGCTCCCGCCCAGGATGTTGTCGCCCAGCATAACGACCACGCGGTCGTCTCCAATGAAATCGCGGGCCAGCGCGAGGGCGTCCGCGATGCCGCCCGCGCCGCGCTGATATGTGTACGCCAGGCGCTCCAGACCGAACTCGCTGCCATCGTGGAGCAGCTCCAGGAAGTCACCGGGCGAATTGCCTCCGGTCACGATCATGATATCGCGCAGGCCGGCCTCGACCAGGTTGTAGAGCGGGTAGTACACCATCGGGAAGCGCCCGACCGGCAGCAGGTGCTTGTTCGTCACCCGCGTCATCGGCGCCAGGCGCGTCCCCAGGCCTCCGACGAGTATGACGCCTTTCATCGGCTACCTCCCTGCGATATCGAGGAAATACTGGTGCACGCGGCGATCATCGGTCAGCTCGGGATGAAAGGCGGTCGCCAGCAGATTCCCCT
>CBFDBV010000077.1:0-13810 GCA_965603135.1 uncultured bacterium | reverse complement strand
ACAGTTGCGAGTAGCGAGAAACAACAAACGACAACAGCCGTGGGCCGTTACTCGCTACTCGCTACTGTCGTTACTGTGCGCGAAGCGCACCATCGCCCAACGGAGGATGAACAGCTCCTGCTCCTTCGTCTGCACCGACCCGGGCCGCCCAAGGCGAACGCGCTCAACCGCGTCCCTCGGCTCTTCCCCCTGGCTCACCAGGTAGCAGGCGATGAGCGTGCCCGTCCTGCCCAGCCCGGCCAGACAGTGCACCCCCACCGGCAGCCCGTCCGCGATGGCTGTCTCCACGAACTCCACGAACTCGTGGGCCTGAGCCACCGTGGGCGGCGTCATGTCCTCCACGGGCAAGTGCAGCCAGCGGAAGTCCCCAGCGCCTCGCAATGCGTCGGGCGCGCGCTCGGTCAGTGAGACGATGGCACGGATGCCCAGCTCATGTAAGGCGGACAGGTTGCGCAAGGCCAGGACCGAGAATGCGGCCAGGCGGCCCTCGATGATCCAGTCCAAGTCAATGTCCCGCTCCCAGGGATCAGTCAACATTCTTCTCGATGCGCTCCTTTGCCTTCCGGGCGGCCCGTGCCGCCAGGGCATCTGCGGGGCGGTTCTCTTCACGCGGCACGTGCTCCACGCTGACCTCGGCGAACTTGCTCAGGAGCCCGCGCACTTGCTGGTAGAGGGGCTTCAGAGCCGGCGACTTGACCCGGTACGACCCGGTCAGTTGCCTGCACAGCAGCTCGCTGTCAGAGAACACGTGCAGCTTGCGCACCCCCCGCCGCGCCGCCTCCTGAACGCCGGCAATCAGCGCGCGGTACTCGGCGACATTGCTCGTCGCGATGGGCAGCGGAAGCGAGCCCTCGGCCACAGGCTCCCCATCCTCGGTGCTCAGCACGAAGCCCGCTCCGGCCGGACCGGGATTGCCCAGAGACGCGCCGTCTGAATACAGCGTGGCGACGTCGCTGGGCCCGGGGGAGGAGCGCCGCGCCAGGCGCACCTCCTGCACACCCTCGAAGCGCACCCGGCGACAAGCCGCCCGCAGGGCCCCCATCCCGTGCGTCACGGTCGCGGCCACGACGCCCGGCTGCCAGCCGGCAGGCGTGAACGGCCGCCCCTTCTCACCGTAGAAGAGCGCGATGGTTACGCCTTCGGCCACGCCCTCAGCCGCATCGTCCTCGGGCGCGGGAGGTACAAGCAGGATGTCCCCCGGGCGCGGCTCGTTGGTCTCATTCTCCACGGGGATCTGACCGCCGACCGGCTCGCCGTGTCGAGCCGGCACCGCGACCAGCACCGCGGGGCCGGCGTACATTGCGTGCACCCCGCTCCCCAGGAAAGGCGTCTCCAGGAGGCCCCAGAGCAAGTCCGAGGCCTGCAGCGCCTCGCGCTCGCAAAGCCGCGCCCGCGCGCTCATTTCGAGTTCGGGGAAGCTCAGCTCTATCTCACGGTTCATCGTAGCCACCGACTACCGACTTCCGACATCCGACTGACGGCAAACGGCAAACGACACGGGCCGGTCAGGAAAGCGGCCCCTGCTGGTCGTCCGAAGCGTCGGCGGGTGGCGGGGGCGGTGGAGGGACTGGGCGAGTCGCAGGCTGAAAGCCTGCGCCACGGGGCGGCCCGTACAACGGTCCCGCCTGGGCGGGATCGCCGGAGGGCGCCCGCGGAACCCGTCCCGGCTCGCGGATGGCCTCGGCCATCATGGTCAGGTCGAACCCCTCTTTGCGAATGCGCAGATCGTAGTAGAGCAGCACGGTCCCAATGATCTGGAGCGGCTGGCACAGAAGCTGCGCGAGGGCCGACACCCCGTGCAGGACGCCGACACTCGGCCCCGTCTGCCCCAGGCCCATCAACGCAAAGACCAACTGCACGGGCCAGACGATTATCCCCGCTGCCACGTTGACCATCAGCACGAGCAGCGCCATCGTGCCCAGCACTCGCCAGAAGTGCCCCTCGGTCAGCTCCCAACTGCGCCTCAGCCCTTGACCGGCGTGCGTCGCGGCGCGCACCACTGCCTCCCACCACCGCACCAGGAAGAACGCAGGGGGCGCTGAAGCGGGGGCTGATCCCGCCGAGGCGGGACGCCACGGGGCGCTCTCCAGCACGACCGCCAGCGCGCCGAAGAACAGCTTAGTTCCTACGTAGGCAATGCCGACCATGGCAAGCAGCATGCCGACCACCGCGAGAAGCGCGGCAGCGACGGTCATGGGCGTGTTCCAGCCTCCCGAAATGCCGACGCCCGCGACCACCCCGGCGGGCAGGAAGCCCAGCCCCATCAGGCCGATGGTCAGCAGCGCCAGCGCCACCGCGACCACGATCAGGGCCAGCCAGCGCCCCAGCGCGAAGTCATATGCTTCCCTCAAGCTGGTCCTGCCGCCCAGGTAGTGCTCGGACACCGCCTTGGCCATGGCCGCCTGCATCAGCGGCATACTCAGCCACATGAGCAGCGCCCATACGCCCAGTCCGATGAAGGCCAAGACCGGGGGAAACGGCATTGCCTGGGGCGGATGCTCGATGTCCACATCCAGCACCATCGAGGACATTGACAGCGCCTGAAGCACGCCCAGAGGGACGTAGACGACGGCGGCGATGGCTATCAGCTCGCCGAAGTGCCGGCGATAGATGCGGATCACCATGTCCAGCAGGTCGGTGATGTTCAGCGGTCGCAGTGCGAAGACCTGGCTGCCGGGTCCCTGGCCGCTCATCTAGCTACCCTCCAGTACGACCGCCTCAGTTGGGGAGCCTTCCACGCTCGTCCCCTCGGGCACCGCAGCTCGCTCTTCCACGATGGCGTGCGACAGCCGGCATCCCCGCCCCACGCGCGCGCAAGGATAGACAGCAACGTGGGCAAGCTCAGCGCCCGGTCCGACGGAGCTGCCGGCCATCAGGCATACGTTGGGGCCAAGCCTCGCGGCACCCACCGCAACGCCCGGCCCCACCAGGCATGGCGCCTCCAGGCGCGCCGACGCCTCCAACCTCGCGTCCGGGTGGACGATCACACCGCTGCGCGAACGCGCGCTGATGATCTCCCCGCCGATGCGCAATGTCTCCGAAGCCCGCGCAACGTCAGACCAGTAGCCCTCAATCTCATAGGCACGTATCGGCACGCCGCCCTCGAGGATTGTCTGGATCGCAGAGGGCACCTCCAGCTCGCCTCGGGAGGAGAGTGGGGTGCTCCTGACGATCTCCACGAAGTCCGGGCTCAGCACGAACAGCCCCGCGTTGTTGAAGTTCGTGGCCGAGGAGCCACGCGGGGGCTTCTCGATGATGCGCTGCACGTGCCCATCGGCGACATACACCGCCGCCCCCTCCCAGGGGTCCTCGACATAGTTGACCGACAGCAGGGCCTCGGGCTGCTCGGCGGCGACGATCTCGGCGATTGCGCCGTAGCTGGCGGGCGGCACCATGATGTCGCCCCAGCCCAGGAAGAAGGCCTCGTTCCCGATGAAGTCCGCGGCGTGCAGCAGGGCATCCCCGGTGCCGCCGCGCTTGCGCTGCCAGCTATACTCAACGCGTGCCCCCAGGCGGCGCCCGTCCCCTATCGCCTCGACCACCTGTTCGCCGAGATATCCGATGACCAGGCATATCTCTTCGATGCCGGCGGCGGCCAGGCCGGTGATGATGTGCTCGATCATCGGGCGCCCGGCGACAGGCACGAGCACCTTCGGACGCCGTAAGGTCAGCGGCCGCATCCGGGTCCCCTCGCCCGCGGCCAGCACGACTGCCTTGAGACTCACTGGCCCGCCACCTCCGCCCGTGCGACTGTCCTATCCCGCAGCCTCGTCGGCCAGATGGTTCGTCGCCACATCACCAGATCCACTGCCGCCACGAGCAGGAAGACCGCCGCTGCCACCAGGAATGGGCTGCGCAGGTCAACGTAGTTCGCCACCAGGCCCCCCAGCAGCGGGCCCAACACCATGCCGCTGCCCAGGACCGCCTCGTGGATGCCGGCGCGCCCGCCCCGCCCTGCGGAGCGTCCCTGGAGACTGTAAAACAGGCTGGCCACGTAGGTCATCCCGGCGCAGACGCCCGCCAGCGCAAGGCCCGATGCGAAGATGAGCGGCGCCCGGGCCAGGAACGCGACCATCATCCCCACGCACCCGACCAACTCGGCGGCCACCAGCGGCCACAGGCGGTACTGCCAGCCCGTGCGCTTGCGCAGGAAGGCGAACATCGCAAGCTGCCCCCCCAGCAAGGCGGCGATGATGATGCCAATGAGCTGCTCCGAGAGGCCCAGCTCCTTCCCGAGCTTCGGGAAAACGACGCCGACAAGTCCCCGGGCGAACCAGCTCGCGGAGTTCGCCACCCAGGCCAGGCGAAGGTAGTGCTCCGCCACGCGACTGTCAACCGGGTCCTCATCAGCGGCTTCCGGTTCCTCGGCCTGGCGACGGACCGTAGGCACCGTTCGCATCAGGCCGAGGACCAGCAACACGCCTGCCGATGCCAGCAAGAAGGGAGCCGGCCTGCCGAACTGCCACATCACACCTGCCAGCGGGGGGCCAAGCATCAGCCCCACAGTCCAGGAGATGTTGAAAGAGCCCAGGTTGGCCGCGAGGCCCTTGCGCCCACCGCGCGTGACCTCGGCCAGCCAGGCCTGTGTCGCCGGCCAGAACATGGCGATGCCGGCGCCCGACAGCGGCATCAGGGCCAGCAGATGCCACGATCGGGTGGTGAAGGGCATCACCAGCCACACGCCGGCGCAGAGCACGCACGCCAGGCTGGTCAGCAGGCGCCGTCCGAACACATCGGAGAAGCGCCCGGTGAACAGGCACAGCACGGTGTACGCCGTGGCACCAGCGGTCGCCAGCAAGCCCAGCATCGTAGGCGTGGCGTCAAGGGCGTGGCCGGAGAACTGCACCGACAGGCCGACGGTGGCGACGGCCAGGTCCATCCCGAAGGCGGCGATGATGATGCGCCGAGCCGGAGACAGGCGCGTTGCGCTCAGCGCGAGTTCATCCGGCATACCGCGCGCCCTCTCCCGCTGGCTCCCCGCACGCAGGCAGCCCGGCCTCGCGCCTCATACCTTCGTAAGCGATGAGCATCAGGTGCTCCAGGTTCTCGATGTCCGCGGTGTTGTACTTGACGAGTGTCGCCAGCGAGTTGTCGCTGCCGGCCTGGTACTCTCGCCACAAGCGCACCGCGTCCCAGCCATCCAGGCCCGCGACCTCGGGGTCGCGCTTCAGCCCCACCAGTCCCTCAACACGCTTCAGGCCTCCGCTCAGGCCCAGGCGGCGCAAGGGATAGCGCAGGTCAACGTGAAGCTGGTCGAGCGCCAGGCCCGGGAAACGCCGCAGCAGGAAGGGCAAATCGAAGGTCGCACCGTTGTAGGTGACGAGCAGCGAGTACTGCGCCAAGGCCTCGGGAAGCTGATCGAGATTGTCGCCGGCCACGAAGGTGCTGGTGCGCACGCCATCGTACAGGCCTACGACCGTGACCTCATCCGACGCGCCCAGCCCGGTGGTCTCAATGTCCAGGAATGCGGTGCGCCGGCGGAACTCCGGGTAGGCGCGCCAGTGATCGCCGTGCCGCAGACATCCAGCGAAGTGGCGGTGATCCCCCGCCTCCAGGCAGCGAACCGACTGCTCAACGATGCGCAGACACGACTCCCAGCGGCGCGGTGAGAACCCGCTGGGCGATCCCGGCACCCCCAGCGCGTCCTGCCAGGTGAGGATGCCCTGGCCCCACAGCGCGCGCTCGCGGATGGCCCCAACTCTCGGAAGATGAATGAAGGTGTACTCAAGCATCGTGCTAGCCGAGGATCTCTTCGAGCGCCTCACAGGCGCGCTCAGCATCGCTCCGCGTGACCTGCGCATGGGTGACGAAGCGTATGTTGGTCTCGTCCCGGGCGCTGGCCAGGATGTCGCAGGCACCCAGCGCCTGACACAGCCCGGGAGCGTCTGTGTCCTCACGTTCGACCGCGAAGTACACCATGTTCGTCTGCACGGTCGCCAGGTCCACCGAAATGCCGGGCAGCTCCGCGAGCGTCTCGGCGATGAGACGGGCGTTGGCGTGGTCCTCGGCCAGGCGCTCGATGCCCGTGTCGAGGGACACCTGCGCGGGGGCGGCTATCACGCCGCCCTGGCGCAGACCGCCGCCCAGCACCTTGCGCACACGCCGAGCCTCATCCACGAACTCCCGCGTGCCGCAGATCATCGAGCCCACCGGGGCGCCCAGGCTCTTGGAGAAGCAGAACTGCACGCTGTCAATGGGCTCCACCAGCTCCCTGACGTCCACTCCCAGCGCGACGGCCGCATTGAAGACCCGTGCGCCGTCCAGATGGACCGGGATGGCATACGCGTGCGCCACGTCACACAGCGCGTTGGTCTGCTCGACGGTCAGGACCGTGCCGCCGGCCAGGTTGTGCGTGTTCTCCAGGGCGAGCAGGCCGGTGGGCGAGCTGTGGATGTTGCCCGCGGGCGTGATGGCCGCCTCCACGTCCTCGGGGGACATGTAGCCCCTGATCCCCTCGATGGGGCGCGCGACCAGCCCACATATTCGCGCCAGCCCGCCGGCCTCGTAATGGTACAGATGAGCCAACCGCTCGCAGATGAGGTCCTGTCCCGGCCGAGTGTGCGTGGCGAGGCAGGCCAGGTTCCCCATCGTCCCCGACGCCACGAAGAGGCCCGCCTCCTTGCCCAGCCGCTGAGCGCAGTCTGCCTCCAGGCGATTCACCGTGGGGTCTTCGCCCGCGACATCGTCGCCCACCTCGGCCTCCGCCATCGCGCGGCGCATCTCAGGGGTGGGCAGCGTCTTGGTGTCACTGCGCAGGTCAATCTTGCCTGTGCCTGGCGTCGGCAATGCTGTCAGATCCCCTCTCGCGGCCCGACGGCCCGCAGGGCATGAGTACGCGTTCGGATCAGACCGCACAGCGGCCATCCCGCCCGGGCGGGACGGCCGCCATCCCGCCGAAGCGGGACCTGCTCGTTCAGATCTTCATTGGCCGCAGTCGTGCTCGATGCGCTATCGCCGCCAGGATGCGATACGTTGCGTACCCGAGCACGTAGACGAGCACCAAGATCAGGTCCCACCGCCAGGCTACCGCGGTGGCCGTGATCTCGCACCTCGCATCGGTCGCCTTGAGTGTCCAGGTGGCGGCGTTATGACGGATCCTTGCCCCGGTGGCGGTGACGATCTTCCCCGGCATAGTGAGCCGGTATTCAAAGCTCGTGTGCTCGGCCGCGGCGCGCTCCTTGTCATCCTCGTAGGTGAAGTCAATGCTGATCTGCTCGCGCCAGCGATACCAGGTCCGCAGTGCCAACGGCTCCTGAACTATGCTGAGTGCGCTGGCCTCGACGTCCCCGAGCGCGTTCAGGTCGTGGTGCATCGTGCTGCGGGCGACCAACACTCGATCCCCGGAGATGCGAGTTCCATCATTGTCGGAGCCGGGGGCGGCCTGCGCAGTCCACTCGGCGATCTGACGTGCCAGCGAGCTGTCACCCTCGGCCTGCACTCGGCGCAGACCGGACACATCGCCGTAGAACTCCGTGGTCACGGTGACGCGGTCAGAGTTCAGCAGCAGCACGAAGGGAATCGTTGCCAGCAACGGCGCTCGCAGGTACGCTCTCACGCCGGCATCAGCTCCTTGCCAGTCAGACGGCCACGTCCTGCTCCTCGCCGGGCTGCTCCTCAGCCTCCGTGGGCTCTGCGGACGCGGCCCGGGCCAGACGCTGCGCTCGGACCTCCCATAGCCACGCAGCAAGGACACCGAGCACGAAGAACGCGATGAAGGCGAGCGCCTTGGGGATGTCCAGATACCAGCCAAAGAGGTTGATGCGCACCGGCGCCCAGTTGCCGGCTACCAGTACGAGGGCGATGAGCGCCAACAGACCGTAGGAGACCGTGCGCCAGTCCAGCGGCGGCGGCCTCAGATTGCTGAGAGAGCTGCGGACGGCGTCTCTCGCCTTGGCGACAGCGCCGCGCTTGCGCGCGGCAATGCCCCGCGCAGCTTCCGCCGGCGCCTCCGAGCCCTCAGCCGGCTCAGTCCTCTGCTTGCTCTCTGCTGCGACGTGCTCTTCGTTTGCCACTATGATGTGCCTCCTTGCCCCCTTATTCTTCTCTCTCACAGGCGCTACCATTATACAACACCGAACAGGGAATCGGCAAGCAATGGCAGTAGCGAGCAAGCGCCCTTCGGGCGCAGAGACGACAGCAACTCGCCACTCGAAACTCGGAACTGGCAACGGCAGAGGAACTGTCGCCACCCGCGAGGAAAATGACCGCCGAGCATACAGGGCCCGCGGCTGAACTGTCAGGAGATGACGATGACCTCACGCGAGCGTATGATGGCCGCCTTCCGCATCGAGGAGCCCGACTACTTCCCGATGTACGTGCGCACCTTCGCTGTCTGGGACGAGGAATGGTGCCGCACACGGCACGAGAGCTATCAGCCCATCATCGAGGCGGTCAAGGAGCATGGCGACTACGAGGTCGGCTGGGGCGTCGGGGGAGGACGGTTCCTGACGGCCTCAGACGAGGTGACCTCCGAGACCGAGGCGGAGGACGTCGGCGACTGGCTCATCCAACGCACCACCGTGCACACGCCGGCCGGCGATCTGACCTCGGCTCGCAGGAGTAGCACCCGCGGCCTGCCTGGGTTGGAGATGGAGTCGCTGGTGAAGACCCTCGATGACATCGAGAAGGTGCTGTCCGTCCCGTTCGTGCCGCTGCGGCCGGACTGCTCGGGCTTCTTCGAGCGCGATGCCGAGGTGGGCGAGCGCGGAATCGTGATGGTGCACATCCCCATCCCCATCTCGATGGTGCACAATCTGATGTGGTCCGAGCGGCTGGCGATCTGGTCGGTGAGTGACCGGGAGGTCATCCTGAGGCTCATTGATGTGTTCCTGGAGAGGACGCTCGACCTGCTCGAGCACCTGATCTCCCAGGGGGTCGGGCCGATCTTCGCGACCTCGGGCGAGGAGTACGTCGTGCCGCCGCTGGCCTCGCCGGCGGACTTCCACGAGTTCGTCACCGTGCCGGCAAAGGAGATCGGAGAGCTCGTGCACGCAGCGGGCGGCTACCGGCACGTGCACTGCCACGGTTCGATCAGCGGCGTCCTGGACGACTTCGTGGAGATGGGGGCGAACTGCCTGCATCCCGTCGAACAACCGCCGCTGGGGGACTGCCCCTTTGAGGAGGCGAAGCGTAGAATCGGCGACCGGGTGTGCCTGGAGGGAAACATCCAGATCGGCGACCTCTACGACGCCCCGACCGAGGAGCTGGTCGCGCAGGTGCGGCACGCCATCGAGGTGGGCGCGCCCGGCGGCGGTTTCATCCTGGCCCCGAGTGCATCGCCCCACACGGAGGTCCTGACGGACCAGACCGTAGCGAACTACCTGGCAATGATTGAGGCCGCCGTCGAGATGCGGGGCGGGTGAGGGGTGCCGCACAGAACAACACCGGCCACTCGATCAGTGGCCGGCTCGTCTGTTCTCGGGGTCTGTCGGGCATGGCGGCTATCCTCCACCGGCCGCCGCTGCAGCCTCGGCCTGCGCCTCCATCCTCTGTTTCTCTTCGTCGGTGCGCAGGTCGTATTGGTCCACCAACTCCAGCCCCTGCACCTTGAACTGATAGAGCGTGTAGCCGCGCAACACGTAGACGTGCTCGCCCTCGACGTACAGCTCTGACGGAACACTGGATGTCCGGGCCGCCATCATCCGTCCCACCATGGCCCGGAACTGACCCCCTCTGCCGCCGGGGTCGTCCTGCCCGGCTGCCACTCCCGCGAAGCCCTCGCCCCGCTCGGCCTGAAGCCTCTCGGCACCGGGCCGCTGGCGCGGCAGGCTGGCCTCGATGGGCGCGTCCTGGCCCTCGCGCTGCAGCGTCAGCTTGATCTCCGTGCCCGCGCCGCCAGCAATGACCTTGGCGACGTCTGTCACGGACAGCCCTGCGATGGGCGCGCCGTATATCTGCGTGATGCGGTCGCCCTTCTGGATGCCCGCAAGGGCCGCGGACCTGCCGTCGTACACCGTGTCTACGAGCAGGCCATCCTCGCCCACATTCCCGGTTTCTGGCGCCACGGTGAGCAGCCCCACGTTCGCCAGGCCGTTCCACGTGGCGGCAGGCTGCGCAACTTCAGTCGCTGGCGCCTGCGCGGACGCCACTGAGAGCGACCATAGCAGCGCAGCCGCAAGCAACGCCACCGCAATCGCCGCCAGCCATCGGCCTCTACTGGTCATGACTGTCTCCCTCCCTTCCTCGCAAGTCCCAGCGCTCGCACCACCCCAACTGTGATGCCTGTCTCATCTGTTGGTAGAGATCGCCCGAGGGAGCCGCTATTCCTCTCCCCCGCCTTCGGCATTCTCCCTGTTCCTCTCCATCCACTGTCGGCGCATCTCAGCCTGCCTCGCCATCGCCTCTTTCTCTTCGTCGGTTCGCAGGTCCTGCTGGGCTACCAGCTCCAGGCCCTGGACCTTGAACTGATAGAGCGTGTGTCCGCGCACCACGTAGACATACTCACCCGCGACGGTGAGTTGCACCGGCGTCCCGCCGCCGCCCCCAGGCATCCCCATGAACGCCCCTTGCATCATCCGGCCACGGCGGTCTCCCCGCTCTCCCCCCTCTCCGCCGCGTCGCTGCGCGGTCGCCACTGAGAGCGACAGTAGCACTGCGCCCGCAAGTAACGCCAGCACGAGTCCGATCAGCCATCCGCGTCTGCTAAGCATATCGGCCATCCTCCTTTCTGCATCAGTGCGAGTCTTGCCACGACCGCAACTCTAGCGGCCGGTCCACCTGTTGTCATACATTTGCTGTCGGGAAGGCACTGTCCTTCCTCCGCCGCTTCGACAGCGGTCTGCCTTTGCGCGATCTACTTCTCTTCGTCGGTGCGCAGGTCGTGCTTGGCGACCAGCACCAGGCCCTCGACCTTGAACTGGTAGAGCATGCAGCCGCGCAGGACATAGACGTAGCCTTCCTTGACGAGCATCTGCGCAGGCACGGCCTCGGGCGCCGGGGCGCCACGCGGCGTCGGTCCGCGGCCCCCCACGAATTCGACTATCTGTCCCATGCCGCGTCTGAACTGGAGCGTGAACGGCCGATCCTGCTCGGCGGCCATGCGCTGGAAGTCCTCGCCCCGCTCGGCGGCCAGGCCCCCCTGGACCTCTCTGTCTGCCGCCGCGACCGGGTACGCGATCTCTTTCCGCTCCAAGGCGACCTCGATGGGGTCATCCTGCCCCGCACGCTTGAGCATCAGCTTGAGTTCAGTGCCGGCCTCGCCCCGTATGAGTGCGACTACCTCATGCAATGGGATGCCGGCGGTGGGGGCGCCGTCAACGTGCGTGATGACGTCGCCCTTCTGGATGCCCGCCTCGGCCGCCGGGCCTCCGTCAAGGGTGCCGGTCACCACGACCTCCACCTCACCTGTGTCCTCGTTCTTGGCGGCTTCGAGCATGGCGCCGATACCGACGAATGATGCGTCCCTGGCGCCCGCTTCTTGTGCACCCTTTTCCGCGCCTATGACTGGCGGCGCCAGCAGAAAGCACGCCGCACAGACCGCCAGAGCTAAGACCCATAGCCACACAGGCCTGCCACGCATACCAGACACCTTCCCCTCGCCCTTACGTGCTGTCCCTGCGCTCTCTCTTCCCCCACTCTGACGCCAGTGACCAAGCCGATGTTCACATTGGGCCATCGCAGCTACTGGAGGTCCGCCAGCACCCCCTGGAGATACTCGAGGTTGTACTCGCCCGCCGCCATCGGGTCGTCGGTCGCCGGCGTCTCCAGCACCAGCCAGTCATCGTAGCCGATCTCTTTGAGAGCCGCCAGCGAGCCACGGATGTCCACAATGCCGTCCCCCAGCAGGTCACCCTCGCGGTCCTTGACGTGCACCTCGCCGATGAGGTCGCCCAGGAACTTGATTTCCTCGACGGGATCGTTCTCGAAGGCCGTGGCGTTGCCGATGTCGTAGTAGGTCTTGATGTGCGAGCTTGCCGCGCCGTCGGCGAGGGTCTTGAGTTCCTCGGCGGACTTCCCGCAACCCCGACCCACGTTCTCGGGGCACAGGATGACATCCGCCTGCTCGGCGACGGGCGCGACCCGCTTCATCTCGCGGATCCAGCGCTCGGTGCACTCCTCGTGAGAGATCTCCTCCTCGCTCGGCGCTATCGGCACGAGCATCCACGCCGCGCCGAGGTCCGCGGCCGCCGCAATGCCGGCCTCGATCAGGAAGCGCGACCTTTCTAGCAGGCTCTCGTCGGTGGCCGCCGGGCTGGACTGCCAGAGCGCCCCGACGCACAGCGACGGGATCGCCACCCCGCTGTCGGCCGAGAGCTGCTTGAGCTGCGCCCGGCCCTCATCAGACGACAGCATGGTCTCCTCGTAGTCGGCCGCCACTTCCAGTTCGACGCCATCGAAGCCGATCTCCGCGACCTGCGCGAAGAGCTGGTCCATCTCCGGGTTCCCCATCGAACCCCTGCGTATTCCGATCTTCATTGCGCGACCTCCTGTGGTACTGTGATCGGCTGTGGTCAGCGCACCCGGCTGGCTCGGCTAGCGGCTAGTTGCAGAGGTCCGCGGTATTATGGAGGGGCCGAAGGGGGAAACGGCGCGAAGCGCCGAGGGGCTCCATCCGGCCCACGTGTGGGCCGGGTACTTGGTGCGGCCCTCACGGGCCAGCTTGCCCGCCGTAGCCTTGGCGAAGGCTGGGCCCTCGTATTCGGCCCCTCCAACGACGCACCAAGGGCCCTCCGCGCTGATGTGATCTGATACGGAGCCCCCCTCTTACGGCGTGTCGGTCGCCGGGCCGGCGCCTTCGTGGGCGGTCTTGCGGCCTTCCTCGAAGGCGTCGCCGATGGCGGCAATGCCGGCGAGGATACCGGTCGCCTCCATGGGCAGGAATATCTTGGTGGCCTGCCCGTCGGCGACGCGCTGGAGGGTCTCCAGGTACTTGACCGCCAGCAGGTCGTGGGTCGGATCGCCTTCGTGGATGGCGCCGAAGACGTTGAGGATCGCCTGCGCCTCACCCTCGGCGACGGCGATCTCGCGGAACCTCTCGGCCTCGGCCACGTTGCGGATGGCCTGCGCCTCCCCCTCGGCCTCGAGGATGTCCGCCTGCCGCTTCCCCTCCGCTGCCAGGATGGCGGACTGCCGCACGCCCTCCGCATCGAGAATCGCCGCGCGCTTGTCGCGCTCGGCCTTCATCTGCCGGCTCATCGCCTCGGTGATATCGCGCGGCGGGTCAATGCGCTGAAGCTCCACGCGGGTAACGCGCACCCCCCACCGGTCGGTCGCATCGTCGAGTATCTGCCTGAGCTGCGCATTCACGGTCTCGCGCGAGGTGAGCGTCTCGTCCAGCTCCAGGTCACCGATGACGTTACGTAGGTTCGTCTGCGCCAGCTTGATGGCGGCCAGGCGGAAGTCCACCACATTGTACACGTTGCGGAACGGATCGGTGATCTCGTAGTAGATGACCGCGTCCACCGTCACCACCGCGTTGTCCTCGGTGATGACCTCTTGGGGCGTAACATCCAGCACGGTCTCGCGCATATCCACACGTCTAAGCGACTGCACGAACGGGAAGATGAACACCAGCCCGGGGTCCGCGATGTGTGAGAACTTCCCGAAGGTCGCCACCACCCCACGTTCGTGCTGCCTGACGATGTATATCGCTTGGCTGAGCGTGATCAACGCCAGGATGCCCAGGAACACCAGCACGACGATTATGCCGCCAGTCATTTGCCCGACCTCCTTGCCGGCTTGCCGGCTCCGCCTGCAGTAACATCAGGAACGTCAGTAGCGAGTGGGTGCGCTTCGCGCACAGTAACGACAGTAGGCAGTGGCGAGTAACGGCCCACGGCTGTTGTCGTTTGTTGTTTCTCGCTACTCGCTA
>CBFDBV010000076.1:0-13892 GCA_965603135.1 uncultured bacterium | reverse complement strand
GAGAACCCTGAAGGAGCCAGGTCCTGCGCCTCCTGTGGCGCACCGTATCCACCTGCGCCGCCGCCTCGAACCAGCGGGCTGGCGATCGCCTCGCTGGTGCTGGGGCTGCTGGGGATGGTCACGTTCGGGGTGACCTCGTTGGTGGGCATTGTGCTGGGCATCGTCAGCCTGATACAGATCCAGCGCAGGCCGGATCGGCTGACGGGCACGGGCTTCGCCATCGGCGGGCTTGCCATCTCCGCGCTGACCTTCATGGTGCTGCCGATCTTCGCCGCGATTCTGTTTCCCGTATTCGCGCGAGCGCGCGAGAAGGCAGTGCAAACCTCGTGTATGGTCAACCTGAAGCAGCTCCAACTCGGTGTGCTGATGTACTGCCAGGACTGGGACAGCCACTTGCCGGCGGCAGGCAACTGGTGCGATGCGGCCCACAAGTACGTCAGGAATGACAACGTGTACATTTGCCCGAGCCTGCGCGGTGAACGGTGCGGCTACGCCTGCAACGCGAGCCTTGACGGCCTGACGCTCGGCGACATCCCCCGCCCCAACGAGACGGTCACTCTGTTTGACGCGAAGGGCGGCTGGAACGCGGCTGGCGGCGCTGAGCTGGTGGACCCAAGGCATAATGGCGGCGCGAATGTCGCGTACGTGGACGGGCACGTCAAGTGGACGTCAGAGGGCGGGCTGGACGCGCTCGGCTGGGACCCGTTAGCCAGCGGAGGTCAACAGACGGGGCCTTCGCCCTGAAGCTGTCGGCCACGGAGTCGGGCAAGAATGCCCGACCTATGAACGACAACCTGAGCACAGAGGGTTGTACCGGTACACCGCACTGGAAACCATGAGGAGGTGCTCCCATGAGGGCCTATTCCTCTGCTATCGCCGTAACGTCACTGCTGTGCGCTTCGTCGCTATTCGCTCAGGATTCTTTGCTCGTCGAGGGCTTTGAGAACCTCGACGGCTGGGCGACCGGCGGGCAGAAGGAAGTCAGCTTCGACCTCAGCGCAAGCCATGTCAAAGAGGGCGAACACGCCCTGCACATACACGTCGAGATTGATCACGTCAATGCCGAGGCGGTCGGTGAGATCAAGTACCCCATGGGCTGGCCCTCGGTCAGGAAGGAGTACGAGACCGGCACCGACGTCTCCGCCTACGACTTCCTGGAGTTCGACGTGTACTTCGAGAGCCAGCGCGGCGTGGACCCGGACTTCGCGCTCAATGTGACCATCAGGGACAGCGAGGAGCGCGGCATCTACCGCGCGGTGCTCATTGATCTGCGGCACGGCAAGTGGGCACACGAGAAGCTCTGCATCCGCGACATCGCCAGCGCCGACGACCTCGCCTGGATCAGCTTCTGGCTGAGCGAGTCCACCTACGACCACGGTGCTGTCATTGACTTCTATATAGACAACCTGCGGGCCACGAAGGCCGCCGACTATGGGCCGCCCGAGGTTCTTGCCGTGCGCCATCCCGTGGCGAAGGCCGACTTTGCGACTCTCTGGCTGGAGGGCCCGGCTCGGAAGATAATGCGAGCGGATGAGGTTGACCTGTCGGGGCCGGCCGATCCCGTGGTCAGGATGTCGGCGGCGCGCAATGAGACGGAGGCAGTCCAGCTTGTGGTCAGGCCGCTGGCCGAGGGCGGCGTGGGCGAGGTCTCACTTGAGGTCGGCGAGCTGACCGGGCCGGACGGGGCGAAGATCGCCGCCGAGAACGTCTTCTGGAGCGAGGTCTACTACGTCCCGGCCAACGAGGGCCCGCCCGAGGGTTTGCCGGACGCCCTGCCCGGCCCGAAGCCCTTCACCGCAGACCGGCAGTTGCACTACCCCATCTGGCTGGAGGTCTACGTGCCAACCCGCACGCCGGCAGGCGATTACTCGGCCCCAGTGACGGTGCATACGGGCAGCGGCGACCTGAGCGCGGACCTGCGCCTGCACGTGTGGGACTTCGACATCCCGGTCAAGCAGTCCCTGCGCACCAGCACCACCATCTACGGGGCGTGGGGCTGGAGCGATGAGATCAAGAAGTGGTTCGGCGAGCCGGAGTACTGGGAGTTCCTCCACGAGGGGGAGCCCCAAATCGCCGCCTACCTCGGCAGGTGCCGCCTGTCCCCGTCCAGCCTGGGGAACCTGCCGATGAAGTACGACGAGGAGAAGAAGCAGGTGGTCATCGGCGACACCACCGAGTTCGAGGAGTATGCGCAAAGGTACCTCGACATGGGCCATCACTTCGACCACCTGCCGGTGCCGTACTTCTACGACCGCAAGGGCTTCCTGGGGGCCGAGAAGGGGACTAAGGAGTACCTCGAGCGCATCACCGAGGCCTATCGCGTCGCGGCCGAGTGGCTCCAGGAGAAGGGCTGGCTGGAGGGCAGCTACGTCTACTGCGTGGATGAGGTAGTGGTGCACAAGCACTCCACGGAGCGCGACTTCGACCTGCTGGGCCGCGTCTTCGACGCCATTCACGCCGCGCACCCGAAGATCGAGCTGTTCGGGGCGGAGACGCCCTCGCCGATGCTGCGCGGGATGAACAACTGGTGCATCAACATGTCCAGTTTCGACACCGACGTGCTGGCCGAGCAGCACGCGCTCGGCAACAAGGTCTGGTGGTACAACGGCTATCGCGATCCGCGCCCGGGCACGCGCATCGCCGCTCGTGGCGTTGACCACCGCGCGCTGTTCTGGATGACCTACAAGTACGGCATTGACGGGTACCTCATCTGGACCGTGAACCGGTGGGTCGGTAACCCGTGGGAGGAGCCGAACCGAGGCGGCAAGGGCACCGCGGGCAATCACTTCCTGCTCTACCCGAAGCAGGACGGCACCTTCAGCCCCTCCGTCCGCATCTGTATGATGCGCGACGGGCTGGAGGACTACGAGTATCACGTGCTGCTGGCGGATGCGGCGGAGAAGCTACGGGCGGCGGGCAAGGCCGAGCTGGCCGCCGAGTGCGAGGAGGTCATCAAGGGGGCTGACGCCTTCATCCTGGCGTATGACAATTGCCCGCACATCCAGCCGAACTTCATCTACGACAGCCGCCGGCTGCTGGCCGAGCAGATAGAGAAGGCGAACGCGGCGCTCAAGTGAGCGCGGGGCAGAGAGAAGTGAAGCCGCCCGCTGCGCGTTCCCGGGAAAGGTGCGCGGCGGGCGGCAATAGCTGCGGAGAGGAGGCGGACTCGCGAGAGCTTTCCCTGTCCCTCCGGTCAGCTACATATACAAATACCTCTGGGCCGAGATAGTTCCTCCCTCGCACGCTCAAGTTTTGCTCAAGATCGGACCCGGCTGCCTCAGGTCCTGGGAAGGTCAGGGAACGCCTCCGCGACGGCCTCGTGGAATATCTTGCCGCCGCTGATGTTAATGCCCCTGGCGAGGGCGGCGTCTTCCTCGGCAACACCCTCCAGACCGTGGGCTGCGATCTTCAGCGCGTAGGAAAGAGTCGCGTTAGTGAGCGCGAAGGTGGAGGTGCGGGGCACCAGCGCGGGCATGTTCGGCACGCCGTAGTGCACGACGCCGTGCTTAACGTAGATCGGCTCCGAGTGGCTGGTCGCGTGGATGGTTTCAACGCATCCGCCCTGATCCACGGCCACGTCCACGATGGCGGCGCCGGGCTTCATCTCCTTGACCATCTCCTCGGTCACCAGCTTGGGAGCCAGGGCGCCGGGGATGAGCACGGCTCCTATGATGAGATCGGCGAACGAGGCGCAGCTAGCGGTCACGTAAGGGTTCGAGTACCGCGTGATGACGTAGCCGTGCATAATGTCGTCGAGGTACTTGAGGCGGTCGTGGTTGATGTCGAGGATGGTGACCTGCGCTCCCATCCCCATCGCCACCTTCGCCGCATTGAGGCCGACGGTGCCGCAGCCGAGTATCACCACGTCCGCCGGCGGCACCCCGGGCACGCCGCCGAGCAGCACTCCCCGGCCGCGCCAGGTGCTCTCCAGGCAGTGGGCGCCTATCTGCGCGGCCAGCTTGCCGGCTATCTCGCTCATCGGCGCCAGCAGCGGCAGCCGCCCGTCATCGGTCTCGACCGTCTCGTAGCCCACGCCGGTCACGCCCCGGTCGAGCAGCTCCTCGGTCAGCTCCCTGGAGGACGCCAGGTGAAGGTAGGTGAAGAGCAGCAGCCCCGGGCGCAGGCGCTTGTACTCGGCCGGCAGGGGCTCCTTGACCTTGAGCACCATCTCGGCCTCATCCCAGGCGGCCCGTGCCTCCACGAGCTTGGCCCCGTGGGCCTGGAACTCCGCGTCAGCGATGGCGCTGTCCACGCCGGCTCCGCGCTCGACCAGGACCGTGTGACCCTCCCGGGTGAGCGCATCGGCGCCCGCAGGCGTGAGCGCCACCCGGTGCTCGCCGTCTTTGATTTCCTTCGGCACTCCGATGATCATTGTACCGCCCTCCACCGCAGGCAATGGGCAATCGGCAATGGGCAATGGGCAAACGACAGACGACCAACGGCAAAGAACCTACGCATTCGGACCTCGGACCACGCCGACGGCCAAGGGAGTCGGAGCAGGAGCTCCGACCTACGGGTCGCGCGGCCCGCCCTGAGTCGTGTGTCGTTAGTCTGATGTCTGATGTCCGTGGTCTGATGTCCGAGACTAAGGCATCAAGAAGAACCAGATGTAGAACCAGGTGACCGGCGCGGCGAACAGGAAGCCATCGAAGGTGTCGAGCATCCCACCGTGCGGGCCGAGCACCGTCCCGAAGTCCTTCAGCTTCAGGCTGCGCTTCACCACCGACGCCGCCAGGTCGCCGATCTGCGTCGCGAACGCCAGCAGCACGCCGAGGATAAGGCCGTGATGGGCCGGGAGGCCCACCCACCAGCCCACGAGCAGCACTGAGAGTACTGCCGCCACGCCGCCCGCGAGCGCGCCCTCGACGGTCTTGTTCGGACTGAGGCTCGGCGTGAGCTTGCGGCGGCCCCAGAGGTGCCCGATGGCCCAGGCGGCCGTGTCGGAAATCCAGGCCGCAGCGGCCACGATGAGCAGCGCTCCCAGGCGCGCCTTGACCGGCCCGCCGCTCTGTCCCGTGAGTATCAGCGGCAGGTCCATCTTGCACAGCAGGAAGACGTAGCTGAGCAGCAGCGGGATGTAGATGACGCCCAGGGCCGTCATCGCCGCGTCGCGGAGCGTGTCTTCTCTGCCGGTGCGCGAGAACTGCGCGCCCAGGCTGCCCGCCACGGTGAGAAAGACGCAGAAGATCATCAGCTCGGCGGCGTACTCGGCCGGTGCGAACTGCGCCGCCGCCATCAGCAGCAGCCCGCACAGGTATCCGACGCCCGCGTCCGGCCTCATGCCCCTGGCGATCAGTGCCGAGTAGAGTTCGCCCATGCCCATCAGGGCGACCAGGGCCAGCAGCAGATAGAGCCACCAGCCGCCCAGGTATGCGGCCAGCAGCAGCACCGGCGCTTCAATGAGCACTACGAAGTAGAACCAGGGCGTCATCGCTCTGCTCCTTCACGGTGGGTCGTCCGGCTGAAGGTGCGCAGGCACGGTCACTTAAGGCGCAGGGCCGTGACCGACCCGTCGCGGCAGCCCACGACCACTGTCACTGCGCCTGCCTGCATGACCTCCACGAACAGGGCCTCCGAGGGAAGCCTGTGCTGCCTGACGCTCTCGAGCTTCGGGCTGAGGGCGACGACGCTCCCGTCGGCGCAGGCCACGAGGATCTCGGCCACTGCACCGTCATCTCCGAGCAGCGCCAGGTTGTTCGCGCCGTCGGGCAGCGCGGCCTTGGCGATCGGCTCGCCGTCGCCGTCGAGCGCGTAGATATATCCGGTCGCCGAGGCGATGAGCACCTCAGGCGTCCCATCGCCGTCCAGGTCGGCCATCGCCACGTCGTTGTTGGCGTAGCCGAAGTTGTCGAAGTCCCAGCGGTAGCCGCCCTTCGGGCTCCAGCATCTCAGCCTGCCCGTCGAGGAGCCGTTGACTACGTCGAGCGCGCCGTCGCCGTTGATGTCCCCCACGTCGAACTCGACGTCGCCTAGCTCCGAGGAGGGCGAGCTGCGCGCTCGACCGTCGGCACTGACGACCTCCACCGCCCCGTAGCGGTTGCCCGCGAGGATCTCATTCCTGTCGTCATCGAGCAGATTGACGAAGCGCAGCTCCCGCGTGCCGTGCTCGACATCGTTGAAGATCCAACGCTGGTTGAAGTCGGCGTCGTAGCGGATGATCTGCCCGCTGAGGGTGGCGATGATGAGGTCCCGCTGCCCATCGTCTTCGAGGTCGGTGATGGCGACGGCCCCGACCTTGGGCGTCCTGACACTGCTGGGCCCGCGCAGCAGTCCGATGTCGGCGTGCTGGCGGCGCAGGAGCTTGCCGCCGGCGTCATAGAGGTAGAAGCTCTCATCCTCCGATCCGACGAGAATCTCCGGCCTGCCGTCGCCGGTCACATCGCCCATCGCCGCCGAGCGGGTCCGGCCGCCGGTGGTCTGCTGCCAGCGCTCGTCGCCGTCGCCGGTGAGGCAGAGCACTGTGTTTGAGCGCAGAACCAGCAGCTCGTGCTCGCCGTCCCCGTCCAGGTCAACGGGCAGAAACTGGCTCACCTCGGGATCAACGGTCTCGGGTGGCGGCGCTTCGAGGCGCCACGCGGTCGCGAAGCCGTGGGACTCGACCTCGGCCTGCCCCGCTCCCGGCTCGCCAGCTTGCCCGGCGAGCCCCGCAACCAGGTCGCGGACGGCCGTGGCAAGGGCCTTGACTTGGGCCGGCTCGACGGCGGGCGCCTGACTGCCCTCGGCCGGATGGGCCTGGCCCGAGGCGAGGTCAAGCTCAACGCTGATGGGCTGCCCTGCGGCGAGGACCTCGCCCAGGCGCATCGCGCTGGCCACGCAGATGAAGTCGGGGGTGAAGAGATAGAGCCCCGCGTCCGTCTGCAAGTCGGCGGGCAGTTGGAGTTCTTCCGCGCGCGCGCCGAACAGGCCCCACGGCCTGCCCTCGCGCAGGATCAGGCAGTTGGCGGTGGTCAGCCGTCGGACGTCGAGCTCGCGCCGCTCGTCAGCCGTGTCGCTGTAGAAGAGGTTCTGCGTGGAGCAGCGCTGGCCCTGGTCGAGCCTCTGCCGCAGGCGCTCGCGCAGGTAACGCACGCCCAGGCCGATGTGGTTGATCCGCGTCGAGGTGCTCACCTGCGCCCCGCCCTGCGTCTCGCGTGGCGAGCCGCTCCCCCCCGCCATCCCCCCGCCCGCGCTCCTTATGAAGAACTGCTGCGTGATGGCCTTGGGGATGAGTTCCTCCGGCACAGGCGGGGGGGCCTCGGCCTCGATAGTGTGCACGAGATTGCCCTGCGTGTCGCGCATCTCAATCCGGTCGAGCATCACCCCCGGCTTCTCGCGCAGAGTGATGGTGAACCGGTGCATCCCGTCTTCCTCGACGGTGATGTTGGGGGTCGGGCTTTCCTTGGTGTGATCGGCGCTGGAGGGGCCGAACTCCCGAACCGGGATGTGGAAGTTGAGTCGCTCGCCCCCATCGAGGCTGACCCAGAAGCTGTCCGCGCCGGTGTTCAGGCCGTAGCCGAAGGTGGTCACGGCGTACTGGCCGGCGGCAAGCTCGACCGCGAACTCAAGCTGTGAGGTCTTCTTCTCGAACTTCATCGCCGCCGCTACGCCCGGCGCCGGGTCGGTGATCTTCACCAGCTCGTGGCTGCCGATCCTGGGCCCGGCAGGTCGCTTGGTGACCAGCGAGCGGCCGTCCACCAACTCCTGCTCGCCGCGATCCAGCAGCTTGAAGATGCAGTCGAGCGTGTAGTCGCCCGGCGCCGCCGCCTCCATCTCGTCAATCATCGCGAAGCTGCGGTCCTTGATCCAGCACAGGCTCCGCCGCCAGTTGATGCCGTTGTACTCGTAGACGGCGGTCTGCAGCAGCGCCGCGTGCGGGAGGTCGGCGAGCCGCTCGACCGCGGCGCAGGCGGGCTCCAACTCGGCGCAGCGGCCGTCGCGGATGACGCTGAGCATCGTGTGGTCGGTGGTGTTGCGCACCAGGTAGTCATCGTCAATGAGCCAGTCCTCGCCATCGGCGTAGTAGCGGGTGATGCAGTTGCCGTCGTACTGGAGGTGCTTGCCGCGGGAGTAACCGTCAATGAGCAGGTAAGGCGCGTCCGGCTCCAGGCTGGCGCGCAGCGCGATCTTGTCGAAGGCCTTCTCCAGGGGGACGTTGGGCGGCGCGGCGCCCTCGCCGTAGTAGCCGCGCTCCATCGTATGCTCATAGACCAGCCGATGCAGCGGGATGACCGTTGCGCCTACCAGCTCTTCCCACGGCACCGGCTTCACGCTCGGGTCATACGGGTTGTCCCACTCGCCCCCGTATACCTGCTGCAAGCGCCAGAGGTAGCGGCCGTCCTTACAGTACCACAGCGCCCAGGGCAGGCCCTGGATCTCGTAGATGGCCTGCCCGTAGCCTGCGTCCCCGAAGCCGGAGCCGTCCCCGCGGTTGTTGGAGCAGTGCACGATGTACTCGGCCCACGTGCGCGCATTGCCGCTCTCGAAGTACGAGTAGTCGCCCTCGGCGAGGGTGTACTCGATGGTGTGCCGAGGGGAGGTGCACATGTATCCCATCGCGTCTTCCTGGGGCTTCCAGGACTTCTTCTGCCCGCGGAAGCAGCCGCGCACCTCGGCGAGCATCGCGTCGGTGCGGCCGTCCAGGCCGTCGTAGAAGCGGTCGAAGTGTCGCGAGAGCCAGTACACGCCCATCAGCGGGTAGGTGATGTGATTCCAGGTGATGGTCTCGCTCTCGTGCAGGTGGCCCCACTCGTAGACGAGCGTGGTGAGCTGGAAGAGGAAGACCGCCAGCGTGCTCTCGCAGCGCAGGCGCTCGGCGTCGGTGAAGACCGGGGCCTCCTCCAGGAGGTCCCACGCGGCGCCCGGGTTGCAGCCCCGGGTGTGCTGCTCGGGCCAGGTGATCTTAAACTTCGGGTCCTGCTCGTAGCGATCCGCGCAGGCCAGCAATGTTCGCTTGGCGCGCTCGGCGTAGGTCAGATCGCCGGTGTCGCGGTACTGGAGCGCCGCCCGGTGGAAGTCCGCGAACCAGTCGAGCACGAGCTTCTTGCTGAGCACCTTCTCACGGGCCTCGCCTGTGAGCGGTTCGGCCGTCGAGACGCTGAGGACCGGCTGCTCCAGCGCCAACTGCGGCCCTGCGCCCAGCATCTCCCCCAGCGCCAGGGCTCCTGCAAGCGCGCCCTTAGCGTCGCTGGCGCCGATCACCAGGACATTCTGCCCGGGCGCGAAGCCGTAGGGCTCGTGGACGGTGCGAAGGACGTACTCGCCCGCGCCGGGATAGATAGCGCTCGCCTTGCAGCAGTGGTTGAGGTACAGGCGCTCGATGAGCTTGTTGTTGTTCAGATTCCCGATGGCGATGAGCGTCCCGTCTCCGCCGACGCCGGGTTCCCACGAGGTCTCGACGGGGAGTTCCTTGCCGGTGCGATCCTTGATGGCGGCCCCCATGGC
Source organism: uncultured bacterium (assembly GCA_965603135.1). GTDB lineage: Bacteria > Armatimonadota > Zipacnadia > Zipacnadales > UBA5352 > CBFDBV01. The sequence goes on along the minus strand of CBFDBV010000076.1, from coordinate 4,472 downwards.
GCGCGCTGCCGGTTCGTACTCCTCAGCCTCCGGTGCGACGAGGGTCGCGAGGCGGTCACCCTCGACGATCGGGGTGCGCAAGTTGAGCTTGCGGGCCTGCTTGATGCCCTCGTAGCCCCAGACGCGCAGCGGGAACTCGATGCCCAGCGCCTCGGCGGCCACCGCGTGCAGCTCGGCGTCGTCCACGAGGGTCACGCTGGTCGCGCGTGCCTCGCTGTAAACGTAGACCTGGCAGCGCTCGGTGCCCTCGGGCGCGCGGCCGGCGACGCTGTACTGTCGCCAGCTTTCGTCAGCGGGCGGCGCGACGTAGACGACAGCCACGCGGTTGGAGGGCAGGAAGCGAAGCTGCATGCAGAGGGCCTTGGGCCCGCTCTGCTCCAGGCTCTTCACCCAGACGCTGAAGACGTAGGCTTTGCCCGGCTCCAGGTCCGCGTGCTGTCTGACCCCAGCCATGCCCGGCCCGCCACGCCGATCAGCGATCCGGTCCACGAGCCGCAGGCACCTGTCGCCCGACCGCGCGTCGCCCGCAAGTTCCACCGCGACGCCCTCAACCTCGCCGCCCATCACGGTCCAGCCGGCCGGCGTCCCGTCGCGCTCCTCCTCAAAGCCGGGGTTGCGCAGCACCGGCTCCTCCTGCGCCAGCGCAGCCGCAGCCAGCACGGCCAGCGTCAGCCCTCCAAGCAGCGTCCTCACACCTCTCACCTCGCGCCCAGCGCTACCAGGACGCTTTGTCACTCTGATCCCCCCTGGGCGGGAACGGCAAACCGTCGTTGTAGTACTACTGCGCCTTCGGATGGCCCACCGGCACCACGTAGACCGGCGTCCAGCCCTCCGGCAGCGACAGCACCTGGGCCACTTGGTCGGGAAGCTGGCCGCCCACCGGCACCCCGCCCAGGCCCATCGCCACGGCCTGAAGCAGCACGTTCTCGGTCACGTGCCCGACCTCCAGCAGCGTAACAGGCACCGCCTTGTCGCCGAACTTCTCTTGCATGCGCGCGAAGACCCCGGCAATCACCAGGTCCACCGCCGCCTCGCGCACGGAGGCTTGCCCGCGACACGCCGCCGACAGAGGCTCGCGTAGGTCCCCCTCGGCGGTCCTCTCCACGCGATGCCCGTCCGGGAGGTAGTGGTAGGTCCCCTCCGGCGTGACCGCGTAGATCTCGAGCGGATACAGCGCCATCGCGGATGGCGCGGCGCGCAAGCCACGGTTGGGCTCCGTGATCCCCTGCGCCGCCCACAGAAGTTGTCCGACCTGCGCCATCGTCAGGTGCTCGTCGGTGAAGCTGCGCACTGAGCGGCGATGCGCGATCGCCTCCTCCAGCGACACCTCGCCGGTCAGCGACGGCTCCGGCAGGTCTATGATCTGCGCCTCCTGGCCCCAGGCGCAGATGCACAACAGGGCGAGCGACGAGATCAAGGCCGCCCGTCGGCTGCTCATGCCTATCACCTTCTACTGCCAGCCGGTCTGGGCACATTCTATCCTCATCGCTGCGCGCGGGCAAGCCGCGTCGAGAGCGCCCACGCGCGGGACCGTCATTCGCCGCTCTCGCAATCGAGCACAGCCACCAACAGCCCCTCCTCGTAGAGCGTGATGCGGGCCTCTCCCCCCACGATGGCCAGCTCGGCCGCACTGCTGGCAAGCGGCGTCATTCGTTGCGTGGTGGCCGGCAGAGTCAGGCTCACCTCAACACGCTGATCTGAGAAGTTGGCCGCCACCAGGTACCATAAGTCGTCCATGCCGCGAAGCGTGAGCGCACGCGAGCAGCTATCGGCCCGGCTTGGCCCGAGGTGCTCGCTGGGCCAGGCCTGGGTCTGCTCGGGGGTCACGTTCGTGATGAGAGCAACCGCGGCGTGCTGGAGGACCTCGCCTGGTCCATGTCGGCGGCGCTGTATCACGTACGGATGGATCACGGTCTCGTAGCAGAGGCTGTAGCCGTAGGCGTTGCGGTCGCCAGAGAAATGCAGCGCGAAGCTCTCGTCGCCATCAAGTGCGACGACGCCGAGCAGATCATCCACATTCAGCCACAGGCTCGGCAACGGCTGCTGGCCGATTTCGCCGCCGACGCCGGTGAGGGCCTGGCTGCCTCCCTCGTAGCAGAGCCTTCGCCGGTTGTCGTTGAACAGGTCGTTGGCGAGGTTCAGTCGCAGCCCCTCTTGCACCAGCACGGCCACGGAGCGCTGGGCCGTCGCGTGGCTGAGATGCAGTGTGGTGCGGCCATCGGGAAGGGCGACGAAGGCGACGCGGTGGGCAATGGCTCCGCCGCAGTCACTCAGCGTGCCCAGGGTGGCGAAGCCGTCAGAGAAGGTGTGCTGCTGGCGCGAGACGACGCGGCGCTCATCGCTGGCTCCCTGCACGTAGAACCGGCCGACCAGATTGCCCTCCCACTCGGCGAGGTGATCGCCGCCCTCCGGGATGACCAGGCCCTGTGCCACCGAGCGATGCGCATTCCAGCTCCAGCTCGCAAACCGGCGCGGCGCGCGCTGCATCGCCAGGCCGCAGTCGGCCTCGCTGAAGGGCTCCTCGAGCGTGACGGCAACCTCCTCCCTGCTCGCCGCTGCCACGCTGGCACCGCGCCTGTGCCACAGATAGGCCAGGCCCAGGTAGAAGGCCGGATCAATCTGCACGCGGTAGTAGACCGAGGCGGGCGGACGCGGGGGTGCGAGCGGAGACGCGTCTTCTATGTGCCGTCGCCATGCCTGCAGCCGGCCGGAACAGAACGCGCCCTCCTCGTTGCCGGCCTGCTCGCGCATCAGCAGACGGGCCAGGCGTACCTCGGCCCAGCGCGCGATGCGCTCGCCCCACTCGTTCTGAAAGAACACCAGGGGCGGCAGTTGGTACACCACCCCCCAGCAGTAACGCGGGTAGTCCTTGCCGGCCGGATACGCCAGCCGCCCGTCCCAGAGCAAGAGGCGGCGCTGGACCTCCCATAGCTCGGGCAGGTGCCGCGTGATTATCTCCGGCGGCTCCTGGCCGCTGTCCCTGAAGGCGTAGTACGCGCTCATCAGCGATAGGAAGGCGCGATTGACGTATCCGGGGTGGAAAAAGCCGTGGTGCTCGAGCGCGAAGTGCGGGTGCAGGTTCGCACCCAGGAACCACTCGCGCATCGGCTTGCCGTCAACGACCGTGTCATCCTGGGCATCCTGCGGGACGGTGAGGGAGTTGGCGAAGTGCAGTAACATCGCCTCTCGCCACCGCTCGGCGTGCGGGGCGTCCGGCTGCGCCAGCAGAGCGCGGGCCAGCAGACACCCGCGCCAGGCGTTACTCTCGGGAAAGGAACTGCCGAAGCGACCGGTGGACAAGGGCGGGCCCTTGCGATAGTAGCCGTGGTCCACGTGCGTCAGGCCGTGCCGGAGCGGCAGGTTAGCGTCCGCCTCGTAGCAGAGGACCTCGGCGAACCGTTCGGCGTCCGCATCAGGAAGCTGCTCACCAAGCACTTCAGCGGCGAGGGCCATCTGGTCCGCCATCTTCGGCGACATTCCCGTGCCCCCCCACCGAACCTCGCCTGCAAGCTCCGGTCCACTGTTCACGTGGGTGGCCAAGTTATAGCGGAAGGCCGCCAGTGCGCGGTCCAGGCACTCGTCGCGGCTGAGCGGCGAAGTTGAGAGGTCGAAGTCGCGGTCGGTTGCCACCAGCGCGTGTACGAAGGCGCAAAGCGAGGTGACCTCGATGGTAAGGGCTCCGCCGTCGGGCGGGCCGTAGCGACTGAGTTCAGGCTTCTCATCAACCCGATGGAAATCCCGGCGCCCGAAGGCCAGCCAGGCTGTGATGGAACGGCGATAGTCCTCAGGGAGGAGGCCATCGTTGTCGCTGTTCATCGTGTGCTCCTGCGGACCAGGCTCCGCGCCCCACCGTGGCATAGCGCTCGCCGCTGCATTTCGCCGATGGTCTCAGGTTCGCCTTGTTCGCCGGGCATAAGTTGGCGGGCAGAAGTGGCGGCGTATGTGCCGGAGGCATGGCTGAAGGTCTCTGCTGTCTGAAGCGCGAAAGGGATGCTGGTCTGTTGTGATCACGCACACTTCAGGGCTGGGCAACCTGGCGTTGTGCACAGTCCAGTACTGTTTGGGAGGTAAGCGATGACCGGCGCAGAGCTGCTGGTGAGAGAGCTTCAGGTTCGCGGCGTGCCGTTCGTGTCGGTGCTGTGCGGGAACGGCCTGGGGCCGTTTCTGTCGGCGGCCTCGGAGGCTGAGCTGCGCATCATAGACACGCGGAACGAGCAAGCCGCAAGTTACATGGCGGACACCTACGCGCGGCTGACCGGGCGGGTAGGCGTCTGTGCGGTGAGCAGCGGCATCGCGCACGTCAACGCGATGGCGGGCCTGATGAACGCCTGGTACGATGGCGCGCCGATGCTGCTGATAACCGGCGCCAGCGCCCTGCCGACGCTGGGCCGCGGCGGCTTCCAGGACTGCGACCAGGTGGCGCTGGCCGCGCCGCTGTGCAAGTACGTCGAGCTGGTCACGCGCCCCGAGCG